>JAUYQE010000044.1 GCA_030695605.1 Nanobdellota archaeon | reverse complement strand
CTTCTAGAACAGACTTTTGATGCCCGGGAAAGTGCGCTATTTGAAGGGGTGAGCCTTATCACCGGCAAAAACCTGGCACGACGATACGGATTTATCTCTTTTGGAATGTTTAAGTATACTTTTGGAAAATGGGAAAAACTGCAAAAAACAAAGTTTTACTATGCATTGAATGGGAGAAAAGGAGACGAAGGGATCTCCCAAAAACTAGAGTGCATAAAATTGTCTGATCGAATTGTTCTCGTCCCCTTAGGAAATATTGAGCCGTTTCGAGAATTTTTAGAATCTTGGAAGCTAGAATATATTTATATCCCCATTATTATGCCCGAAAGAGTAGGCCAGAAGAAAATCTTAGAAGCATGAGCCAGAAACAATGCTGCCATGAAAAAAGAAATCCGCGTTCTCGGCCTGGACGATTCCCCTTTTGAGCTTTCCGATAAAGAATGCTTGGTCATCGGCACCTTCTTCCGCGGCGGCACGATACTGGACGGCGTGCTGAGTACCAAAGTAGCGGTGGATGGCGAAGATGCGACGGCAAAAATCATCTCAGCGGTGAACAGAAGCAAATTCAAGCCGCAGATCCAGGCAATCTTTCTCGACGGCATTGCGGTGGGCGGCTTCAATGTGATAAACATCCACGCCCTGCAGAAATACACGGGCCTTCCCGTTATCGTCATCATCCGCAAAAAGCCGGATTTCAAAGCCTTGGAGAAAACGCTGAAAAAGCTGGGCATGGAGAAAAAGTACCAGCTCATGGAAAAAGCTGGCACGCCACAGGAAGTGAAGATGAAAAAATGGAAGCTCTACATCCAGACCGCAGGCATCAGCATGGAGAAAGCCACAGAGCTCCTCGAAATCTGCTGTACCCACAGCTCCATCCCGGAAGCCATTCGGGCAGCGCATCTGATTGGGGCGGGAATGGTGAAAGGGGAAAGCAAAGGGAAGGCGTGAGAGAAAAGCTTGATATTCTTCTCCATCTAGAAAAAGCTGCTATGACCAAAAAGACGATTACTGGCAGGGAACTTGTTCCGGATCAAATGACATTAAGTACTTTTTCCGGCACTTGGGAAATGAGCGAAAAAAAGGCTGAGAGAATAATGGACTCTTTACGAAAAAAGTGGTTACGGTGGAAGATAAAATCTGCTTAGGTCAGACTTTTCTTGTCGAAAAGCACTTTTAATTCTCCGACAACATAATAAATAGCGCAGTTCCCATAATGATGATGGCCGTCGAAATGCGCGCATTCTTCTTTACAGAAGCAGAGATAAACAAGGCAATAGAGAGTAAAAATGCCCCCATGAGTATCGCGATGAAGAGTGTTTCGGCCATTCTGGAAATTACCTCTTTTTGTATCCCCGAATCTTCAAACATGCATCTTCCAAAAAAGGGCCAAAAATCTCAATATTTTTTCTCGCTTTTTTAAGTATGGTTTTAGGATCAATATCTAATTTCCCCCAGGTGTGCCTCCCATCCCAACCATAAACAATACCTTTTGCTTCAGCCCAAACAATTGCAGAAGTGCACATCGGGCAGGGTATTTGTGTTGAATAGACCCAGCAATCTTTCAAGTGATAATTTCTTTGTTTCCGGCAAATTTTTCTAACGGCGTTCATCTCCCCATGCGCCGTTGGATCTTTATATTTTTCAACAGTGGAAATTGCTTTGGAGATTATTCTATCGCTTTGAACAATGAAACAGCCAGTCCTCTGCCTGCCTGATTTTTTAGCCGTGTAATCAATGAGTTCTCTCATTATTTTTTCGTTGGGATGTTTCATAGTACGGATCAAACCTTACGAATAATACCACTTATTTTTCTCCCGCTGTTCCCTATCTTTGGTGCTGCCCAGCTTGTTGATGCGCGGCCGATGCGAAGAAATGTCCCGCCGCAAGGTAATATCCAGCAGCCGCAAAAAGCGGTTCATGCCTTCTTCCATGGCAAAAGGGCCTTGCAACAATCCTTCCCGGGCCGGCTTCCCTGAAAATACCAGCAGGCGGTCGGCAAGGTAATCCAAAAACAGCAAGTCGTGGTCAACGACGAGAATGGTGACATCCCGTTCCTGTGCAATACTTTTGATGACTTTGGAAACAATGGCCCGCTGTTCTACATCCAGATAGGCCGAAGGCTCGTCCAGCAGGAAGAGCTCTGCGTCCTGAGACAAGCAGTACGCAATGGCAGCCCGCTGCAACTGCCCGCCGGAAAGCTCCGAAAGTTTCTGAGTGAACACTGGTTCCAGCTCGAGCGGCTTGATAAGCTGATGCGGATATTTTTCCATAGCCCGCTGCAGGAACGTTCCGACCAGTTCGTCAGAAGCGGTCTCCAGATATTGCGGCTTATATGCGACTTTGACTTTTCCTTCAATCTCTCCGCTATCGGATTGCAGCACGCCCGCCAGGAGCTTGATGAACGACGTCTTCCCGATGCCATTCTCCCCCAGCACTCCAATAATTTCGTTCCGATACAATGTTCCGGATTCCGTTTTCAGAACAAAGTGGCCCAAGGTTTTTTGCAGGGGCGGCCAGGAGATCAGCGGCTTTTTGGGAGCAGTGCTCAGGAGCCCCGCCTTTTCAAAGCGCAGAGGATGGTCCCGAAAGCGCACATTCTCTTCTTTCAGGAACCCCTCCAGGAAAGCATTAATCCCTTCGCGGGCCGCTTTCAATCCCGAGACGACGCCGAAGACCCCCTCATACCCGTACATGATGTTCACCAAATCAGCCAGATAATCGAGAATGATGAGATCATGCTCAATAACCAGGACCGCCGTCTCCGGATTTGCCAGCGAGCGGATGAAAGAAGATACGGCAATACGCTGCTTGATGTCCAAGTATGACGTCGGCTCATCGAACAGAAATAAGTTCCCTTGCTTAAGAGCGGTGGCGGCAAT
>JAUYQE010000037.1 GCA_030695605.1 Nanobdellota archaeon | reverse complement strand
GGGGTTCACCGCTTCGTGAGATACGGCAATGTCCGAAGGACTTGACGAGGAACGAAGCGGAAGGGGGTTATAGGGGGTCACAACCCCCTATTTCATAATTATTTTTCTTAGAAAAACTTAATTATGTAAGATTTTATCCATCTCGCTCTCAACCCTTCCCTGAAAATCCATAACCGTTTCCCCTTCTTTTTTAGACGTGTTCAAGACACCCAGCAAGCTCTTCGTCAGCTGCAGTTCCGTTTCTCTATCAAACGTCTTCATCTGCTGTAGATGCTCTTTAATCAGCTCTTCTTCAATGGTTTCAGGATTGTCCGCTTTTATTTTAATCTCCTCAAATGATTCTGCCTGCAGCTGGGAGGTGTTTTTTAGAATAGAGTACGCTCCTCGTTCCAGAAGCTGTTGGAAAACGTCCCGGAACTTGATGTCGGAGATTTTCCCGCTGCCCAGCTTGCCGGTGAGGCGGATGGTGAGCAAAGCGTCTTTAATCTCTTTATTTTCAAAATAATTCAGCATTTCAAAAGAGATAACGTCGGGAGATTTGCCATCGCAGGAGAGGATGAGCGGGAGGTGTTTAACAACTTCCAGCGGGATCCAGGCAACCTGCTGTGCCACTTTTTGCTGAGAACTTTCAAGAGATGCTCTCTCTTTTTCGCTCTTCCCCTCAGAAGGAACATCGACGATAAAATAGCCCCCTTTCCCATATTTCTCCACTTCTGCAAAGCTATTAGGAAACAGCGCGCCCGTGTACGTCAGCGTGCCATAGCCGGGCTGTTCTATTTTAGTGGGGTGATGCACATGCCCGCCGGCATAGTAGTCGAAGCCTTTGGGCAGAAACGAGACGGGCTGGGATTCCAGATGTTCGAGATGTTTTGGCTTTAGCTCTGTTAGTGTAGTATGGAAGAGGAAAATCTTGTAGGCAGGCTCATTTTCGAGGCTTTCCAAATCGAGATTTTCATAATAGGCTTTGTCGAGCAATCCTCGGCGGCCTAAAATGCCGGTTATTTTTGCACCGGTCTTTTTATCAACAGTAAACGAGAGATGCAGCTTTTTTGTCTGGGGATCGACGCTGCCTTTGCAGACATTAACTAGTAGCCCGCCCTCTTCCAGCACGTCCAGCATGGTCTTGCCGCTGGGCGAGAAATCATGCGAGCCGGCAATGCAGTAGAGTGGAAGGCTCTTTTCCTGCAATTCTTTCAGCTTCTTGGCGACAATTTTCAGGGTATCAACTCCCGGCAGGGAAGTATTAAAGAAATCACCGGCAAAGAGAATAAAGTCGACGTTCCTCTGCAGGCAGTCGTCGATGGCCGTGAGAAATGCTTTGGTGGAAAGATCCCGCATTTTTGGCTCTCTCCAGGAACCGAGATGTAGGTCTGCAAGATGGGCGTAGCGCATACGAGGGTGGGGGAAGAGAGAGATTTATATGGATTGTTGTGGTCGGGATGAGTCTTGGTGTACCATTTTCTGAGCCCCAGAAAAAAGTTGATTAGGGCTGCACAGGAATAATTCCCGCAAGCTTCTTTTTGAGTTCTCTATCGAAAGTAACTAGGGCGGATTGCTTTTCCTGTGCCAGCGAAGCAATTATTGCGTCAGCTCCTTTGAGTGTATGCCGTATGGCAAAGCGAGAGGCTGCCTGGACACGCTTTTCAGTCAATTCTTCAACAAGGATGATTCCAAATTCGATGAACTCAAGCACTGTTGCATAAACTTCTTCTGCCTTTTGCTTCCCTACCGTTCTCGCCAGGGAACCACATACTTCGGGCAGGGAAAGTGACGAGATAACGGCATGGTGTTTTCCGCTCAGAACTTCCTCCATGATTTCTATGACAGTACGGTGATGGGAATCTTTATCATTAAAAAGAGAAACTAATACATTACTGTCAATAACGAGGTTCATCGTCGTTCAATAACCGCCACGCAATCCAAGTGCTTCGGCCACTTTTTTCCAACTGCATGAGACAAGGCATCAATTTTTTGCATCACTCTCTTTTTATCGAAGGCTTGGATAACGATGCCTTGCGTGGTGGGCATTTGTTTCACTATCATTCCAGCAGCAAGGTGATAGCGCTCCCGCAGCTTCTGGCCGATAACAATCTGCCCTTTTGTTCCTATTCTGGTTAGTATAACTTCTTGATGAGTCATACTCAGCTAAAGAGTATGACTATTATTTAAGTGTTTTTGTTCCGGAACCTTCCAGAAAGCAAAGCTTTCTGTTCGGGGTAGGAGCGCTTCCCGCACTTTGTTGACTTGGTATTTCAAACTATTCTCTTAGAAATCTTTAAATAATATACGTATTTATACGTATAAAAATGCTGACAAAGAAAGACCTTATTGCTCTGAACCAGCAGTTCAGCAACGGAAGGATAGCTCATCCAAGCAGCTTGGATTTTGTGCTGGCGCAAACGTACCGTTCTCAGCACTGGTTTAAGACGATGTGCTTGCTCACGCGGGCCATTCTTGTGGACCAGGTCTTTGAGGATGGCAACAAAAGAACAGCAGCGGCGGTGATTATGGCCTATTTGGACCTACAGGAATATACGTATAATCCCGATAAAATAGCGCAGGTGGTCTTGCGGATTGCCAAAGCAAACATCATCAATCTCGACAAAATAGGGAGGCTGATCAAACATGCCATCAAGTAAGTTTTTACAGTACGCTCTTAAAGCCGTTAAAGAGCATCCTCAAGTCTTCGAGGGTCTGGCAGAATATGATAAAACAAAGAAGCTTCCGAGGACGGTGTATCGGGAAAGAATTAACCTGACGATAGATGCCACGCTGTTAAAGAGATTTAAGCGCTATGCCCACGAAAAAGGCTTGAACATGTCCCGGGTCATCGAGAAGCATATCAAAGAGGAGCTGGGGGTGCGGGGATAACTTGGTTTCAATTGTTATTTTGTCTTAACTGGTTCATCTTTTACTTTTTGGCACTTCTTTCCATATTTTTACTACTCATGAGGGGGGGGTAATTATATAAGCAAGGAAGTAATTATTCTCCCATATTTAAATCATAAATGAAAGAAAAAAAGTGCAAAAAATGAAGAAACTATTCAATCTGGAACCAAACAAAACAACAAGGCAAGAGCGATATGTGGCAGCTTTAGGATACCTTTTCGATTTAGGGTATATGTTATCGTGGCTAATAGCTAATCTCTTAAATAATGGAACATTTTTGGCATAGCTTTAGTGTTGTCAAATGTTTTCCGCAACTGATATTTCGCAGCGTCCAATGATGGAAGCACCCTATTTGCCAAAGCGTTTCTTCCTGGTTTCCAGCATT
>JAUYQE010000036.1 GCA_030695605.1 Nanobdellota archaeon | reverse complement strand
ATACGACGCTCTTCCGAAAGAGATTGAATGGCATTTCATCGGCCACCTGCAGCGGAATAAGGTGCGATTAATCATTCCGTTTGTGCAGCTGATCCAGTCCGTTGATAGTTTTTCCCTGTTACAGGAGATCGAAAAGCGTGCAGCCGAACAGCATCGCCGTGTTGATTGCCTGCTCCAAGTAAAAATTGCCCAAGAAGAGACCAAGTTTGGCTGGTCGTCCTCAGAAGTAGAATCTGTCTTGAAAGAAGCCGTCCGCTTCCAACACATCCACATCATCGGGTTGATGGGCATAGCGACGAATACAAATGACAAAACAATTATTCGGCAAGAATTCCACTCTTTGGCACAGCTCTTTCAGAAACTGAAAAAAGGATTTCCTGCACTGCACATCCTTTCCATGGGCATGAGCAATGATTACCAGATTGCCGTCGAAGAAGGGAGTACGATGGTCAGGATGGGAAGTAAAATATTTGAAGAAAAATAAGTGGGGACGAAAATATTTCCCCTACGCGTGCTTCCCTTGCAACACCCTCTGCAGCTCTTCCGCAATGAACTTCCCGGATGCTTTCCCGGCCAGCTGCTTCATGCACTGGCCCATGAGCGCCGAGAATGGTGCATCTTTATTTTTCGCTACCACCTCTTTGATCACGCGATGAATCTCTTCTGTCCCCAGCGTGGCATAGCGCTTCAGATCGAACTTGCCCGTAATCATATCGATAAGCACGTCTAACACAATATCTTTGTGAATTTTGTCTTCTGCTAAATACTGAAAGAGCTTGCGGAAATCGTCGTCCTGCAGTTTTTCAGGATCCTGCTCGTACTGCCGCTTAATATCAAGCAGCGTCGACGTGAGCGTTTCCGCAATAAAAGCCGGCTTTATTTTTAGATACTGCTTAACCAGCTCCTCAAAGAGGGGCATCTTGTCAGACAAAGCGATATGCAGAGCAAGATCTTTGCTCAGGCCGAGCTTCTGCTGATATCGAATGATCTTCTCGTCGAGCAATTCCGGAAGAGTAACCGCAGAGAGATCCGGAATGACCAAAGGTACGTCCGTTTCCGGATACATTCTGGCCGCACCGGGCATGGGCCGCAAATAAGAGGTAGTTCCGTCGGCGTTCGCTTTCCGCACTTCTTGGGGCACACCCAGCAACGCTTCCTGCGCCCGTTCAGAGACGGCCTCGAGAGCTCTTCGAGCTCTTTGTTCTTCATCAGCAACGAGAATAAATGCATCTTTTTTCGTGCAGCGCAGCAGCTTTTTCACGGCTTCCACTTCTTCCGCGGTGATGCCATATTTTGGCAGCTCATCAGAATGAAAAATTCCAGAAACTCCGGCGATGACTTTAGCTCGCTCGGAAAATTCCGTTCCCAATCTTCGGCCGGGCTGCACTTCTTTGCCGACAAATCCAGAAAATCCCAACAGCTTCAGGCCGAGAATTTTTCCTTTTTTTTGCAGCACGGCTTTGATAATAGCTGAAGAAGAATTTTTCAAGAGGGAAGTTCCATCGATAATTTCTAATCTTCCTAACGATGTTCCTTCCAACGCTTTTTTTATGCCCAGCAACGTCTCCTGCCTTTTCATCTCCAGCTCGACGAGCTGCGGCAATAAACGAAGATCCTGCGCGCCTTTAATCTCGATGCGATTACCGCTTTTGATGGAAATGTTCACGTCCTGGCGGATCGTTCCCAAGCCACGCTTGACTCCCGGCAAGGAGCGTAAGAGCAGGCCGATTTTTTTCGCTGCTTCCAGGCATTGTTCCGGGCTGGTAATGTCCGGAGCCGTGCCAATCTCGATGAGTGGAATGCCCAGGCGGTCCAGGCGGAACACGCGCTCCGTAGCCGTCTCGCGGATATTGCGGCAGGCATCTTCTTCCAGGGAAATATTTTCAATGCCAATAGTTCCCGCGCCCGTTGTAATGGAGCCATGGCGCCCCAGCAACGCGGTTCTCTGGAATCCGGACGTATTAGAGCCATCTACAACAGTCTTGCGCATGACTTGCACGACCGAAGGAACATCGGCTTGAACAATCTTGCAGAATTGCAGCGCAGTCTTTAACGCTTCTGCGTTTACCTCATGCGGCGGCTCTTCATCAGTTTCGACAAGGCAGGTAGTATCTTTGTAGCCCTCGTACAAGAAAGTTTTTCCTTTGCGCTGCTCTTGCTGGGCGGCAATGTCCACCTCTCCGGCTTCCCCGGCGACGGCACGCAGCTGCCGTTTTATTGTAAACTCCGGCTCATCCTCGCGCAGAAGCGTAGGGCAGCTGCAGAAGAGTTTTTGGCCTTCGAGCTGCTGGTGGATTTCTATGCCGCAGCGCAAGCCAACATCTTTAGACGACATAGCAAAGAGAAAGGGGGAACGGTTTAAAAACGTTTAGGGGATATTAAAAGCAAGCACGTGCTCACCGCCGGGGTATCACCGGCTGGGGCGCATCGAAAGCCATCCGCATAAGCAGATCGTCTAATGCTTTTGGCATAACAATGTGTTCGTAATTTTCCCATCGCTTGGTTTGTTCTTTCCAGATCATAATAACGTCAAGAGCGTGAGCAAAAGAATCTACATCTATTGTGACGTAGACGGCATGCATCTCTGCACTTTGCAGGTATCCCCCATAAAACATACCACCAGGAAGCATTTTCTGTAACTCTTCGATGAGCTGCACATAGCTTACGTGCGGGTACGCATCAAAGCGGAGAAAGACAAACTCCGTCTCTGCCACAAAGCCAGCCTCTGCCATCTTACTTCCTTTCCTATTTCCTCGCCATCTGCTTTATTTCTTTACTGGTCGTCGCCTGTTCCGCTTTTTTATCATCCCTAAAGCGCACAAAGCGCGGGAAGCGCAAGGCAAATCCCAAGGAATGAAACGGGCTCTGGGTAATCTCTGCAGCCGTTACTTCCAAAACGACTTTCGGCTCAAACCACACGTCCGGAACCATCTCTTTTTCGACGATAAGCCGGGCAGGTTTTTTGTCAGTTTTGTACTTCGCTAACTGCTTCGGCAAAGCTGCAAGTTGTTCGTCCGTCAAGCCCGTCCCCACTTTTGTTATCGTTTCAAAAGCGTCTTTTTCGTGATTGTATACAGCACAGAGCAACGCGCCATACACTCCTTTGCGCCGCCCTCGCCCATAAAATGCACCAACGACCACCAAATCAAACGTATCGGCCATTTCTTTCTCATACTCTTTCTTCCATTTGATCCAATTCCAGCCTCGGGTTCCTGCCTGGTATTCGCCAGACAAAGATTTAATCATGATGCCTTCGTAGCCTCTCTTCAGCATGTCTTTGAAGAAAACGCTCAGCTTCGGCACGTCATCAGTCTCCAAGCGTTCTGCCAGCCGGACATGTTTCCCTTCCTGCGTCATTTCTTTGAGGACATGCACGCGCTTTTCATAGGGCTCCTGGAGATACGATTTTCCATTGAGAAAGAGCACATCAAACAGCTTCGCCTGGATGGGAATTTTTTTCACGTATTCCGCAACAGCATATTTCCGACGCCGCTGCATCAAGGTCTGAAACGGAAGAGGATTTCCTTTTTCATCAATCGCCAGAATCTCCCCTTCGACCACGTATTCTTTCCCAGCAAGCTGCTTTTCCAGATACGCAATCAAATCCGGAAACTGCTCCGTAATATTTTCCATGCGTCGGGAAAAGAGAACAATCTCCCCATTTTTTTTCCGATGCGCCTGCATGCGCTCACCATCGTACTTGCCTTCCACGGACACTTTTCCCGGCATTTTTTTAGGAAGCTCTTCTAAAGTCTCAATCCGTTGCGCGAGCATCATCTTAATGGGCCGGCCCAGATGAATATCCATCTTTTCGATACCAGCCAGGCCTTTTTTGGCCAGCGTTTCCGCAATAATGCCCACGTCCGGGCAGATATTGTAGGCTCGCTCAAGATGTTCTTTGTTCTTCTTTTCTCCAGTATAGGCAAGGGCTAACGCATCCAGCACGGTCATGTCTCCCACACCCATGCGCAGCGTGCTAAGCACAATTCTTGTCAAGTACTTTGCACCTTTTGGAGAAGCTTTCTGCAGCAGGGAAACCAGCAGATTGGTTTTCTGCTCCTGCGAGCCGGTGCCG
>JAUYQE010000031.1 GCA_030695605.1 Nanobdellota archaeon | reverse complement strand
CTTGCGCATTCTCATCCGGAAAATCCAGCTCCACGGCACACAGTTCGATCGGGCGCTCATCCCGAAACTGGCTTACTCCAAAGAGCATTATTTTCGGGTTTTTTTCCAGGTCGTTAAAGGAAAGCAGCAGGTCGATGCCATCCTGCAGCAGCACCAGTACTTCCTCTTCTGCCCGGGCTGTTCTTCTTTTATGGTCTCGCGGTATAACAAAGAAACCTGTTCCTGCGGCCGGGAATTTCTCTTCGCCGGGCCGTTATGGACGGGACCGATTTTAGACCATACGTTGATTACTGCCATGCAGAAAGCCAACCCTTTTCCGGAAGAAGAGAAATTGCTAGCAACGCTGGCCGAAGAGTCACAGAAGCAGTTCATGGGCTTTTACGATTTGCATGCTTTGGCGCGAAAGTACAAGCGCTTGCCACCGAGAACTGATGAGGTGCTGCAAAAATTGGATGCCGTACGGACGCATTTCTCTTTGACAGGAATAAAGACGGAAAAGAAAGTGGAGGACGTGCTGGCGTTGTTTCCCTGATGAAAAAATCAGAAAAAGACGGGAGAAGAAAACTCACCTCCGAGCAATATGCCGTCCTGCGGGAGAAAAGCACGGAACTGCCTTTTACCGGCAAGCTGCTGTACAACAAAGAAAAAGGCACCTATCAGTGTGCGGGCTGTGGCGCAGAACTGTTCTCTTCAGAAACCAAGTACGATTCCTCCTGCGGCTGGCCGAGCTTTTACGATGCCCATAAAGACAAGATTTTTCTTAAAGAAGACCGCAGCTTGGGCATGGTGCGGACGGAAGTCGTCTGCAGGAAGTGCGGCGGGCATCTGGGGCACCTCTTTGACGATGGGCCCCCGCCGACGGGAAAGCGATATTGTATTAATAGTGCGGCGCTGGAGTTTAGGAAGAAGAAAGCTTGATTCTCACGGCTTCCGTTCATACCTTCCCACCAATTCTGCTTTGGCAAGAACATGCTTTTCCATGGCTCTTTCCACTTCTGCTTTCGTCGCTCCTTCTGAAAGAGTTACAGTCGTGTCAAGCGCATATAGCTTGAAGAAATAGCGGTGCTCTCTATCGGGTGGACAAGGGCCGTCGTACCCATTCTTGCCGCCGGTGTTTTTCCCTAATACTCCTGCAGGATTTTTTCTTTCCGGGATGTTTTTTGTCGTTGGCGGGATATTAAACACCACCCAATGATCCCAAACAGAAATATTGTAGCGCTTTTTGACAAATTCTGGGATATCGGGGTCGTCCATGAGCAGCACAAGACTTTTGGCTGCGGTAGGAATGTCAGCAATCTGCAACGGCGGACTTATGCTTTCGCCGTCGCAGGTATATTTAGCAGGAATTTTTCCGTTGTGGTCGAACGCTGGGCTAGTAAGTTTCATGATTGGCATCTCTGGGGGCCAAGCATTGCAGCAGAGGAACGGCTGCAAGCGCTGGAGTCAGTGAGTGTGTTACACCGCAAAGTCTAACCGGTTCATCCCCGGGAAATCTCCTTACCATGAATGCAATATTCGGCTTTATCGAGAGTGAGGTGATATCTAACATGACAATCCGAACCTATGTCTGCATGGAAGTTCACATCCACTCGGGAACCATCGTGCCCCGGAGAATGAATGTGCAGCTGGGGGCACCTATTCACTAATTCTACGTCTACGATTCCTTTGTCATACTGTACTTCGGCTTCAACAGGCCTTTCAGAAGAAATATGATTTCTCAGAAAATCAATTTTCCCCTCTAAATCTGCAAATTGTTGTGAAGAATTCGCGGTTATTTTTACTTTCCAATTTAGCTTTTTATTTGTCGTTGTTTCTCCCATTTTTTTTCCTCCAAACATCTATCCCCCAAAACAGCGTCGCATTTACTCTTCCTCTTTGAAAGCGGGTATTTCTGCTGTAAATTCTATTCGATATTTTCGTACGTCGTCAATGAGAACATACTCGATAGTGCCCTCATCTGTATCAAAGCTTTTTATCGTTTCGAATCCTACAGGAACAGGATGCCGCGCTGATCCTGCCTCATCAAGAAAGACCCGCAAGATTCTGTTTCCCATGAGGATTCTTCTATCGTCGGCATACGTGTCCTGTAAGAGAATCTCCGACAAGGGTATTTTTCCTTCGTAAGCGTCTAAAGCGAGATCTATAATCTTATGCTGAGTTCGGTACTCCGCATCAGCGATTTCCAGCAGCCGTCTTTCAATGCTGTCTGTGGTTGTTGGTAAAAGATGTATATTCGTCCGGAGATACTCTGCCTCTCTTCTTTCTTCTTTAGTCTGTTCTTGCATAGTTCATCCCTCCCATTTTTTTATCCCAGTGCCAGATCCATCTTGGCGACTTCTGCAGATTGCACGTTTTCTATCTTGCCCATTTCCGCAGCAATGCCTTCAAAGTCCTTCCCTTCGATGTCATACATGGCCAGAATGAGCACCGCAGTTAATCCGAAGGCAATGGGCTCTTCCTGGGCCTGCATTTGGCCAATAGCACCATGCTTTTTAGCGATGGCTAAAGCCTGCTCTTTGATGGGCACTAAATCAACATCCGGCGATTCCGGCATGAGTTTGAAGGTGATGATTGCTTTTACCATAAACTTTACAAAGGTTTATCATCCAAAGACGTGCGGCCTGCGCTCACTATCGTTCGCTTAGCCCCACGGATGATAGTCTCCTCCATCTTTAATTCGGCCCCAGGAAATTGCATTTAGGGCAGGTATACCGCAAAGCTGCCCGTCGGGCATGAGAACTCCGCACAATCTCGTAATCCTTGCATTGCGGGCAGGGAAAGGTTACAGAACCGGGATCGTTGTTAATGCGCTTTTTGGTTGCTGAACAGATTTTTTGTTCCATACATCCGCAAAAACCAGCGGTTATTTATAAACTTTTATGGGGAGAAGCGTATGTGCCTTTTATCTGCTCGGTCCAGCCAACCTTGTATCCCGTTGCACATCAAACTCCATAAAACCAAGCGAGAAAGCCGGTGAACCGGGTGCTAGAATAAAATCCTGCTGGCCAAGATTATTGAACTGGGGATCGGCGATCAGGCAATCGGCGCAGGAGAAGTTTTGTTCCAAAGAATTCCACTCTTTATTTGGATTGTACAGAAGATTCTGGGAGAATTGGATGCCATCCTCAGCATGAACGGTGGATACTTTTCCTTCTGGATCAGTAGAATAGATGATGTTGCGGTTCAGGGTGTTTCCCGACGGGCAAATTTCCCTACTGGTTCCTGGCCCGCAATAGCCATTCGGGAAGAGGTATAACTGGCCATGCCAGGCATCCTGGCTGTTCTGGGCATCAATGAAAACATTATTATCTACCTGGCGATTGAACCCCCAACCCGAAACGAGCGACGTAGCGCCAGCGCGATAGACGAGATTGTCTTTAATCGTCATGTCCGAGCTTCCTTCGTCGAGATAGATGCCCGCAACGAGATTGATATGCTTCTGGGGGTCGTACGGGTAGTCATGGATAAAATTATTGCTGATAATGGTGCCTGGCTGCTTTCCTAAGGTATAGATGCCACCGCCATCGCTCAGGACTTGCATCACGTCATGAATATTATTGTAGGTGATGCTATTGTTTTTAGCAGCCGTATCGGCGATGCCCCAATTCCAGCCCACGGAAATTCCCGAATACGAGGCATCGGAAATCTCGTTATGCTCGACGCGATTATTCCCGCTGAGCAGCGCAATGATGCCCACACCTTCCGGATTAACTTTTCCAACACCTATAATTTGATTATCAGAAAAGTCATTGCTGCCACCCTCGTAAACAATCTGTTTCTTGCTGCCGACGAGGGCATTGTTGTCCGGATGCCCTATTTTTATTCCTCCAGCTCCCACATCGGAGAAATCATTGCTGCTCCCTTTCACATTTTTTCCATATACTGCAAGACCATAACTGCCCGTGTGCAGCACTTTATTGTTCTCAAAAGAAGCATCTTCGGCAAGATAGAAATTAATTGCAGGGACATTCTTGTCTTTCATGGCTGCCTGGCTTCCGGCGTAGCCTTCTGGGGGTAAGTTCCAGTCGGTGTATTGAAATGTCAAATCTTTGAAATGTAGATTTTGGGCATTGTCGAGCGGGAAAACAATTTCATCAGCATTGACTTGTCTTCCCAAGAGCAGCGCTTTTCCCGCACCGCTGCCGGCAGTAAATTCTGGAGCCCCCCCATCGCGTTTTTGCAAGATCCGCAAGCTCCCGGAGTGGTCTTTGAGATTTTCTTCGAAAGGCAAAGAGAGAATTAAACCATCAGGCGGCACATCTCCTGTAGAGAGGCTTCCTATCTCTGCACTCGTAAGCTCGCGATTATACAACTGCAGCTCATCGACAGCTATCGTGCAGGTAGCGCACGGGAAAGGGTTAATCATCGGCGTCCGCATCTGCATGTCCCCATAGGCACTCGGAAGAGGAACGTCTTCCCCTTTTATTCCATCAACATAACAGGTGAATTGATTGTTCGCAGGGATGCTGCGGTCTCGCCGGATCACGCCGCTGATAAGATGCCATTGGTTGTCATTTATCGTTACCCCGGCCGGCGGGTTGCAGACCAGATTGGCGTATTGTCCCACGTTCTCTCCCTCGCCGATGATAAGACGGATTTTTCCTGCTGATAAGCCAAAAGAATATCCATCATATCCGCCGGTATTCGAGAGCGTATAGAAAGTCGGATCGGCTGTTTTTATCCTGTGCGATATCGTAAACGATTCGGGCAGTGGCAGCTCATCAAAATCTCGCTGCACCGTCAGAAGCTGGTCCAGAACCGGGATAACAATCTCTATTGCCGGATTGTTCAAGTCTTCTCCACTTCTGGGTTTGTAGTAGAGATTTGCCGTGGTCCGGTCAAAGTACCATTCTCCCTCACTATCCAGTGCTTCCAAAACATTTTCCACATAATATCTGCTCATCGGCGCTCGGAAATAATAATAAAAGCCATTGCCATTGTCCTCAATCGGCGGAAATGCTCCCGAACGATATGCCTCCAAACTGTCCATAAATACCACTTTCCTCTCTTCATCAATGTCCAGTATCCGGAACCGCGGCTGGGTAAACGGCGTTTGAAAGACAACTTCTGCATCGTTCAGATTTCCCCAGGACGCCCGCAAATCAGCGACAGGAGTGCCGTCGTCAAACACAAAAGCAGTAAACGGCGTACAGGTTCCGGTCGTTGTTCTCGTGCAGGGTTCCTGCAATTCTGGCTGCTCAAAGAAATTGAAAAAGGAATAATACGCTCCTGCGTTCGGAGTTCTCGCTCTGATGGCGCGCTGGCCGTTGACAAATAGAGAGTTGAATGTGTCTTTGCTATCGGGAAGAAGCGAGCCCATGTTGGTTACAAAGATGTTCTTCGTACTGTCGTACACCGTCCAGGGAGTTGTTACTTTCTTTCCGCCGCTGATAATCACCTGCTCTCCAACCTCGGCTTGATACGTTATCGGAGCGTTTTCTGTTCCGGAATCTCTCCCTTCAAGAAGAAGTGGCTTATCGAGTACGTACGTTTCGCCCCGAAGAATGACTTGTACCGGCTTCTGCAGCGTTCCATCAGCGGTAAACTTTAAATCACGTATCGCATCCCGTGCTTTTTCCAGAGTTGCAAAAGGCTCTTCGCGGGTGCCGGGAGCAGTATCATCTCCCGCAGGGGAGACGAAGAAAGTGGTTACTGTTGTTTCCGTCGGGGCAGGTGCTGCTTCTCTTTGGACAATCTCTTTCAGCAGAGTTGCTATCTCTCTAATCAACTCGGGAGTCCATGCACCAGCTTGTTTGGCA
>JAUYQE010000018.1 GCA_030695605.1 Nanobdellota archaeon | reverse complement strand
AGGTCGGTTCTGGTTTCTTCGTAGCTGGTTATAGCAATTCCATTGATGAAGAGGGTATTGAAGCTATCAACATACGGCTGCCCTTCCCGAAAGCTCAGATACCCACCGACGGTATTCCCTCGATATGCCAAGTCTCGGTCTTCAATTGCAACCGTATACCAGCCTCCTCTCGCCGGCGGGTCTATCTCCGTGGTTCCTTCTGGATATCGTACTTCAAATCCCGCCGCCATGGCCAGAAAGGATACGCCCGCCGGAAATTCACCGGGAAAGATATATTTTCCACTGTCGACGTGAAAAATGCTGCCATCGGCCATGTAGAGAATTGCCTCTTTGTAACGATCTACGACCTCCTCAAGCTCTTCGTATTCTTCAGCCTCAAAACTGCATCTCTGACATCCAAAATCCTGCACATACTTATTGCCATCAATAAGGCTATGATCAGCGATGAATTCAAAGTCCGGCACCAATCGGTAATTCAAATCGCCATACCGTTCCATCGGCAAGTTCTGGTAAAATTCCGGCACGTCGTACACATCAGCCCGTTCAAAGTCAAAGACTCCCCAATTTACCTGCGCCCAGTCCCACTGTGCCGGATCAGAATCGGCATCGCGGTAAAAATCAGGATTTTGGTAGTTGTTATAATCAGTATAGTCATACGTAGGCTGTTCTTCCACAGTCTCTTCCGACACCGTTTCTCCTGTCTCTTCCTGGGCGGAAACGAAGAGGATGACAAAGACTAGCAGAATTAAAAAAAAAAGAAAGCCCATCGAACGCTTACTGTTCACTTTCAGTCGCATTTTCACTCCTGAACACATATTTGTTCATGAATCGATACGTATATGCTTCGTCTTTCACGGGCACTTTTTCATCAACAAACGTAAACAGCATTTCCCCTTCCCGGACAAAGTACATTTCCACGCGCAAATCGTTGTCCAGAGCCAGACCCACTAAGCAGCTGATGCAGATCACGTCGGGATTCTCTTCCTGAAAAGTTAGAAATTCTCCGGTAACATCATGAATCGTGCCGGTTCTTACGGGAACTTCCACAGAAAAGCGGGAAAGCGCCGTTGAAACGTCTCCGCGCGTGATGGCCAGCGGGTAAACAACATCAATCCGAGCTTTTTCGTCGAAGAGGGTGGTCGTTGCCGAAACTTCCTCTGACTGTATAGTAACCCCCTGCTCCCGGAAAGGCACGAAATTGCGCGTGCAGAAGAAGAGCATGTCGTCAATATACGCAGAGATCTCTTCTTCTACATCATTCCGAGTAAGGAATGTGCTGTCATCTTCATAAAAATAATAGGGCAAAGAAAACTTCGGATCAAAAACGTCGGGCAGCTCGTAATAGCCGCCATGCTGCCCAATATACACTACAGCACCTTCCGCCGTTTGCTTCAGGCAGCTTTCCACATACTGCTTCACGGGAGCACCGAGCAGCACACTTTCCGTCGGCTCTCGGGCCAGTTCTTCTTTGACCAAAGTCGAGCGCACCAGCAGGAGAATAACCGCTGCAGCTAAAACGACGATGCCTGCGATAATAAAAACCGTCACCTGCCCTCTTCTTTGCATTCTTTTTATAAAATAAAATAGATATATAAGCCTGTCGGAGAAGAATTTTTTCAGAGAGAGAAAAGTGGGGATTTAAACGGTGTTCTAAACGATCCCTTCCACAAACGCCAAGAATTTTTTCGCTTTCCGCTGCATCGTGTCAAAGTCATTCTTGCTAAAATAGGCAACTCTATACTCCGCTTTAGCTTTATTGGTTATGGCATCTTGAATGATTTGTGCATAGGGAGCAGATGCGGCTGGTAAAACATTTTTTTTAATCAATTCTTCGAACAAGCGCCGGGTATCATCATGGCGCCGAGCGGTCATGTTCATAAATTTGAACGTCAAAGCATCATTAGCTTTAATGATGGCATGAACCAGCATAGCTACCGCTACGGAAAAATTCTCACTCTCGGCATTTGCCAGCTGAGCGATGTACTCGGCGCCAGCGAGCCAAACCCGAGCTTGCTTATAGTGATATTTTTCCATAGAGAACTTCGTGGCAGGATTTTATGGATTGTAAAAACGCTTTTTCTCTCTCTCGATCAATCTCTTTTTTACTGAGGATCGTGACGGAAATTGTTTTGTTGATCTTTATGGAGAGTTTTGCTGCAGAATCAAATATATGCTTTTCGCTGCTGGGATGGCGTTTTTCAAGCACCACTAAAACATCAATATCACTGTGCGGCGTCATTTTTCCCGTAAGGCTGGATCCATAGAGAAGAAGTGCGAAAATCTCTTTCTTTTGCAAAGTGTCCAGAAGCTGGAGAGCGATGGCCTTAGCGATTCGATAGTCTATGTCCAGGGCTTCTTCTACTTTCTGAAGTAGGGGCGATTCTTCGACTACTTCATACACCAGATCTCGCTTATTAATCCGGGTGCTTCTGAGTACGCCAAATTCCCACAAGCCTTGGAGTGTTCGAAAGACCGTGGCGTGAGGAAGCTTGGTCAGCTCTTCCAGATGGGAGCAGCTCCAGAGCCTCCGTGGCTGCTGCAGGAGGGTTTTCACCACCAAAATTCTTTTCTCAGAGTCCAAAACAAACGCGAGGATATTAGTTCTCATGGTGAACTATCTAGTCCAAATAATGAACTAATATTTAAAGGCTCGCTTGCCATCAAGCCTCGCCTACTAACAAAAAGCCTTTTTAAGGATTGTTCTTTTCGGTGTTCTATGGGTCTCGCCAGTACGCTCCTTTTTTTCCGTTTTTTCCTTCTGCTTTTCCTGCTCTGGAGTGTTTATCGGGGAAAAGCCTTTTTCGCTCTCGTTTTTTTTCTCATTATCCTGCTGAGCGGCATTCTCGAACGTTTTCTTCACCAGCAGAAGAAAAAACCAACCCGTGTCGGTTCATTTCTGGAGCCTTTGGCAGGCAAGATTATTGTGTATAGCACTTTTTTTATTCTCCTCCTCCAGAAACACTTCGAAGTTTTTCCTTTCTTAGTTTTCCTGTTTCGGGAAGGGCTGATCACTGTTTTCCGATTTCTCGCTACGAAGAATGACATTCGTTTGCAGAAAGACCTGTTTGGAAAAGAGCTTCCTCTGTATGGATTATGCTTTCTCCTGCTCCTCCGCGGGCTTTTTCCCCACTCCGTGCTCCAGCAAGTGATCCCGGTGGTAACAACTCTCCTGGTTCTTTTTGCTCTTTTTTCTCTTACGGTTATGGGGGGGAAACTCTGGCGAAATGTGCACCAGCTGAAGAGGAAAACAGCAGCTTTTCATCCGAGAAACCTCGTCATCCTCGCCAACAAGAAATCCCGCGGCTATCATGATCGGTATAGGCGCCGATTGCTGCGCATTTTTGCCAAAAGAAGAAGCGCCCGCTTGTTTTTCTTAGAGCCGCAGAAAAATATTTTTGCGGGCCTCAGGAAAAAGCTTTCTGATGCCCAGTACGTCATCATTGCTGGCGGCGACGGCTCTTTTGAAAGTGCTCTTAACCAACCTGCTTTTCACGGGAAAACGCTGGGTTTTTTTCCATTGGGAGCCGGCAATGCTTTTTACTCGTACTTCTATCGGGGAAAGCGCTTTGAGTATTTGCGGTCCCGCTTTCCGTTTCGGGAAGAAGAGCTGGATGTGCTCGAAGCCGTCTGGAAAAAAGGCCGCCGGGAAACGCTCTTTCTCAGCGTGGGCCTGGATGCGGAGCCCATCCGTTTCGCCAAGAAGCGGACGCAGCAGGGCGCCGGGGATTACTTGCGCGCGAGCTGGAAAGCCTGGTGGGAAGGGCAGGCGTCGTTCGATCTCCGCTGCACTGTCGACGGAAAAACTGTGCATTGGAAGAACGGTGTAAATATCACTGTAGGAAAAGTGCCGTATTACGGCTATGCGGCCCGCTCTCTGCTGGGAAAAGTTCCTCCGCACGATGGGCAGGTGTACGGGCTTGCCTGTGTGAATACGCATGCTCCAATTTCCAACAAGCCCATCCGCCTGTGGGGGCTGTTGCTGACGGCACTGGGAGTTGAAAAGCCGCCGCTGGTTTCGTTTCATGGCCAGGAAATAATAGTGAGAAGCAAGAAGCTTTTTCCCATCCAAGCGGGTGGGGAGTTCCTGGGCTGGAGCACTTTCTTGCAGATACGAGTAAAGCGGAAACAGAAAGTGCT
>JAUYQE010000004.1 GCA_030695605.1 Nanobdellota archaeon | reverse complement strand
CAGCCCGGCGATCCGCTCATTCCTTCTCGGGAAGACTTTCGCTATCGCGCTCCGGCCATTGAAGATATCCCTCTGGCGAGTGCGCTCATCATTGATCTGATGGATGTTTCTGGCTCGATGGATGATGAGAAAAAAAAGATTGTCAAGACGGAAGTGTTCTGGCGTGACCGCATTCTTGAACGCTTATATCAGCAGGCTTTGGGGCCGAACTATCAGGGGATTAAGCGCCGGTATGTAGTGCATACTGCTGATGCTAAAGAAGTTTCTGAGTATGAGTTTTTTCACTTGCAGATCAGTGGTGGCACAAAGATCTCTGCGGGCTATGAGAAAGTAAACAGTATTATCGAAGAAGAGAAAAAAGCCGGTATGCAGAACATCTATGTGTTTCATTATACGGATGGCGAAAATCTCGAGTCCGATCAGATGGCAAGCACGAAATCGCTGCGGGAGATTATTGCCGAAGCGAACCTTGTCGGATATACCCAAATTGGCAGTGATCATCAGTTTCTGGATGTGCTGCGTTTCCAATTCCGGGAAGCTTTCGATCAGGGGGACTTAGTGGCTTCCCTGATTCAGCCGGACAAGGATCCGGCGATTGGTGAGCAGATTCTCAACTCTATTAAGACGAAACTGCAGCAGGGGAGATAAGAAGGAAGCAGAGGAAAGAGTTCTCCGCAGAACTGAAGAGTGCGCCGGCCGGGAGTTTCATTGCCTTTTTTCTTTTCCGTGTGTGGGGCTGAGCGAAGCGAATGCCACACGTTTTTCCCCAGGCTTTTTACGAAGTAAAAAGGCTGCTTCGAACCCGGATGGCCGGCTCCCTTCGTCGAAAGGTTCCAGAAGAGGAACTCTTCTCGTATGGAAGGCCGGGATACTGGCCATTATACTACCGGCGCATGCCTTCCAGAGAAAGGGTATTGTTTATAAAATTATCTTCGCTTCCGCCGTAATCGTTTAACAACTTTCGTTACCGGCCCTTGCGCTCCAAACCGGCTTTCCCAGAGCAGGCGCCGTATAATAGCCTCTTTGGCCAGAAATCCCGTTATCTGTTTTCCTTTCTTTATCGGCAGGACGTCCAGGCGGAGCTGCTGCATCTGTTGCAGAGCCTGGTACGCATTGTCTTTTTCTGCAAGGCTGCGCATATGGTGCAGGGGCATGGCCAGGTCTTTTACTGATAATTTTTCCTGCTGTTCTGGACGTATGCGAAGGTCATGGACATCCAGAAGGCCCATAAAGCTTTTTCCCCGAATGAGGAAAACATCCTCGTTCAATGCTGCATACCGTCGGGAAAATTGAGAGAATTTCAAATCTGCAGGGATGGTTGGAAGATTTTTTCTCGGCAGGGAGCTGAGGGGTATCTTGCTTAAAATCTGTTTCACAATAACTTGCTCATAGCTCATGCCGGCGAGGAAATAGAGGAATCCACCCAAGAGAATGAACCATAGGCCGCCAGGAACCAGCAAGACAATGCCAAAGAAGTTCATGAGTCCTTCAATGATCAGATATCCCGCAAAAACTCGGCCGGCAGTGGCCGCGATGCGCGTGGCTTTTCTGAGGTCTTTGTAATGCGCATGCAACAGCGCCCGAAAAGCTCTTCCCCCATCAAGGGGAAAAGCGGGCACCACATTGAACAGCGCGAGAACCAGATTAATGAACGCGAGATAATACACAATGGGATGCCAAAGGCCATCGGTAGTGAGCTTAAAGATGGCATAAAATACTCCTGCTAAGCCCAGAGAGAATAGCGGTCCGGCAATAGCCATCAGGAATTCTGATTTTGGCTCAAGATCTTCTCGAGTAATGCCCGCTACGCCCCCAAAGAAGAAAAGCGTGATGCTCTCCACTTTAATTTTTCGGGCTTTGGCGATGAGGGAATGGCTTAATTCATGTAGGAGCACGGATACAAAAAGCAGGAGCGCTGCCACAATGCCCATAAACCAGTACTGCGAGGCGGAAAAGCCGGGGAATTGCACGGGAAAAAAGCCTTCGCGCAAGCCCCAGGCGAGGAGGATGAAAATGAACCACCAGGTGAAATGGACTTGTATATCAATGCCGAAAATGCGGAATAATCGCAGGTTGCCATTCATTCTTTGGAAGAGGCCTTTCACCTTTAAAATAGTTTGTTTTCATTCCTGAATCGCAAAAGTTATAAAGAATAGGGTAAAAGAGGGATTATGGCTCATTACGATTGTAAATCCTGCTATGAAACAAGTTCTCAGGCAACGTACGTGAAGGACGACATTCCCGGAAGGCCGCCCGGCTGCTGCCTAAAAGGTTGCTGTGCTTTTGGCAGGAAATTTCGGGGGATGGAATAAAGAGAAAGCAGAAGATATCCAAAAACTTAAATACTTTTCCAGCATTCATTCTTCTCAGATTTTTCATAACCACCATCCATAACCAAAAACGAGGTGAAATTCATGGCAAAAAAAATGATGGGAAGAGCCTGTTCTCCGGGAATGACCAAGACGACCGAAGACAGCATCCGGGACATTATTAATTGGATTCATGTGATGAAAGAGGAAGAAGTTCAGGACGTTACGACAAAAATCGAGCCAAAGACGGCCAAAGAGCTCGTAAGAAAGCTGGAAGGGCTGGCCCGGCGCGTGGGCGGCATTTGTGCGTGAACGAGTTTAAAAAGCCGTTCATTTTAAGCGGCGCTGGGGGGTA
>JAUYQE010000001.1 GCA_030695605.1 Nanobdellota archaeon | reverse complement strand
GACCCCTTTGAGACGGTATAATTGGTTTGTCTTTTCATCAAGAGTTACACAGGAACGATAGCCGCTCCAGAGAGCAGGAATTCCACCAACGGGTTTTTCAGGGATGCTACTATAACAACGGGTAAGATCATCAGCGAGATTCACTCTTTTGTCCAACCATAGCTCATCATCCCTCCAGTCCGTCTGCCAATCATAATAAAAATGATGGATGGCGAGTGGCTGCTGCCGCAAGAAATCGGGAAGCTCTCTCACCATGGTAACCGTACCTTCTTGTTCCACGAGAGAGACGGGATCACGCCGCACCAGAAGAGCTTGCATGAACCATCGCAAATTTCTCTTTATTTAAAAACATTTCTTAAGTTTCTACTTGAAAGAAGTAATTTGTGTTCAGACTGCTGATCCCCCGCTTCTCCAAAAACAACGATTTCTCGTCCAAAACCTTTATAAAAATCCCCCCATCCTAAGTTAACTATGGTTAATAAGCAGAAAATCCTCCTCCCCCAGGAGATAGAAACGTACTATATCATTCCGACGCTAAGGAGATACTATGCCCAGCACCTGAAAGAGCAGGGAATGAAGCAGAAAGACATCGCCACCATACTAAGCATCACCAGCTCTTCCATCAGCCAGTACGCCAGCACCAAACGGGGGCACCTCATCCATTTTCCGGCAGAAATTGAAGCAGATGTCAAACAATCAGCATCGAGAATCAAAGACACCGTAAGCTATCTGCGGGAAACCCAGCATATCCTGAATCGCCTTCGGGAAACCAAAGCGCTCTGCATGATCCATCGGCAATTCTCCACCTTGCCGGACCATTGCATACCAGAACATGTGGGCTGTTTCCCCACCAAAGGAGGCTGCGCATGGTAGAAGCTCAGGCGATGGCGGATTTTGAGATCAATAGGACGGTATACGATGATGCAGACGCCCATACGCCACGCTACGTGGCCCCGACCGGAGTAAACGAAGCAGTCGTCCGCCTTATCTCCAGAACCAAAAACGAGCCGGAGTGGATGCTGCAGAAGCGCCTCAAAGGATTAGAGCTCTTCCAGAAAACATCGGTGCCGAAATGGGGTCCCGACCTCTCTGCACTAGACTTTGACAAGATTACTTTCTTCGTTGACCCCAATGCCAAAGAAAGTACGAGTTGGGAAACGGTCCCGGAAGAAATCCGCAAAACCTTCGACCGCTTGGGAATTCCGGAAGCCGAACGAACATCTTTAGGGGGCGTGGGTGCGCAATACGACTCCAGCGTCATCTACCACCACATCGAAAAAAAGCTCAAAGCCCAGGGTGTTATTTTTGAAAACATGGATGTGGCCCTACATCAATATCCGGAACTCGCCAAGAAATATTTCATGACCTCCTGCATTCCGATCAACGACCACAAGTTCATCATGCTCCATGCCGCGGTGTGGAGTGGCGGCACGTTCATCTATGTGCCCAAAGGCGTGAAAGTGGATCTGCCGTTGCAGGCCTACTTCCGCATGAACCAGCAGAAAGGTGGGCAGTTCGAGCACACCCTCATTATCATTGATGAAGGTGCAGAACTGCATTATATCGAAGGCTGCTCCAGCCCGAAATACCAGACTAATTCCCTGCATGCCGGCTGCGTGGAAATCCACGTGCTGCCGGGGGCCAAGATGCGCTATACGTCGATAGAAAACTGGAGCAAGAATGTGTATAACTTGAACACCAAACGCGCCATCGTCCACGAAAACGCTATCATGGAATGGGTCAATGGGAACATGGGCTGCCTCACGGGAGATTCTAAAATATTAACGAATCCACGGGGGCCGGTACCAATCGAATCAATAAAGAGTGGAGATAAAGTATATGTCTGGGATGAAAAGAGCAATAGGATTAGCACCGCAAAAGTAAAAGGGAAAATATTCAGCGGAGTGAAAGACATCTATAAACTTGAGGCGGGAGGAAGGGAAATTGAAGCATCAGCTAATCATCCATTTTTAACGGTCATCCGGAAAAAAAATGAGCCCGGCCATAAAAAAGGATTCTTCCATTTCGCATGGAAACCTTTGGAAGAGCTTAGAGTGAATGATGTCGTTGGTATAATCAAAAGAGCGCCAATAAAAGGGGCATCATACATTTTGCCAGAGATAAACGTTGGAAAGCTGGTGAAAAGCAAGAACCAATATGCCACATTTGAGATGGATACCGTTCATCTATATAATCAGGACATTACGAACCCAGCTGCAACCAACGAAGACTTTATGTGGCTCATGGGGCTTCTTGTTGGCGACGGGCATATTGACCCCGAGCAGAATAAAATAAACATTGCGACCCACCACACAGAAGATTATAGAGAAAAATTATGCGGGGTTCTGAAGCAATTATTCAATTATGAAGTCACCGAGAAAAAAGAGAGGTATATTATCATAAATTCAAAACGCCTTTGTGAGCTATTTATGACCATAGGATTTGGTGGGAATGCTGATACAAAAGCTATCCCCGCCTGGGTTTTTAGTTTGCCGGAATCTCAGATAAAAGCGTTTCTAGCCGGGTATATTGATTCTGATGGCCACATCCATCGCAATGAAATTGCTTTAACGAGTATAAATAAAAAACTCCTCGAGGATGTTAAAGGACTAGCAATAATGACGGGGTTGGGAGTTTCAAGGGTCTTTAAGCATCGATCGGCAGGAATACAGAACATCCTGGGGAGTGTCTGTAACGTGAGAGATTCCTGGAGGATACTCATGACTGGAAAACAAATAAAACTATTGCCTCTCAAGAGCGCGAGAAAGAAAAATCTTGCACAAAAAAGTCATCCAAGAAGAGCTTTTGAAAGAGTACAACAGTTAAATTTTAAAAGCAAAACAACAGAAGAAATTGGCTTTGCCAGGATTAACAAAATTGCATATAGGGGACAAAAACCGACGTATGATATAGAAGTTGAAAAGTATCATAATTTTATTGCCAATGGTTTGATAGTTCATAATAGCCACACAACAATGCTCTATCCCTGTTCCGTCCTCATTGGCAAAGGCGCAAAAACGGACAGCTTGGGGATTGCTTTTGCCGGAGCGGGACAGCATCAGGACACGGGAACAAAAGTCATTCATGCTGCTCCCCATACCTCATCCACCATTCAATCCAAGAGCATCAGCAAAGCCGGCGGCATTTCCAGCTATCGGGGATTCGTGCAGGTTACGCCGCAAGCCACGAACAGCAAAGTCAACGTGCGCTGTGACGCGCTGCTTATCGACGAACAATCCGTTTCCAACACCTATCCGACAATGAAGATCCAGAACAAAGAAGTAGACATCGCGCATGAAGCCACCGTGGGCAAGATCGGCGAAGAAGAAATCTTTTACTTACAGAGCAGAGGATTAAGCCAAGAGCAGGCCATGCAGATGATTGTCTCCGGCTTCATCGAGCCCATCGTCAGAAGCCTGCCGTTGGAATATGCCGTCGAGCTGAACAAGCTCATCGAACTGGAGATGGAAGGATCGGTTGGATAAGAGAAAAGAGGAAGGCCTGAAGAGAAGGTTCTGAGAGGATGTTTAGGGAGATCATGAAAACACTGCCAAAAATCATGGAAAACGAACCGTCGTGGCTGCAGGAACTGCGCCAGAAAGCGTACGCCAGCTATAGCACCCTGCTTTTGCCCAAGCTGCGCTACGGCCTGGGCGTGGGAACCACGCTCAACGATCTTGACCTTGAACGAGTAAGTGGGCAGGAGGCACCAGGAGCTAAGGTGCATTGTGCCGATCCCCGCATCATTATCCTGTCTCTCAGAGAAGCGCTGCAGGAAAAAGAAGACATGGTGAAAAAAGCCCTCACGGCTTTTCCTGCCGAAAAAAACAAGCTCACTGCGTTCCATGCTGCTTTTGTACAGCAGGGGGCACTGGTCATCGTTCCCGATAATCTGGAGGCGGAAGCGCCGCTCTTTATCGAAAAAAACTCTGCAGGGGATGTGATTGAGCAGTGCATGATGAGCGTCGGAAAAAACAGCTCGCTCACCATCATCGAGACGGCGCAAAGCAGCCAGCCAGAACAGCCCCAGCTCCGGAGCCAAGCGTTCACGCTGAACGTCGGAGAAAATAGTACGGTTCTCTATGCCCAGCTGCAGGATTTAGGAAAGAAAACGCATGGTTTCTCTTATCAGCATGCTTCTTTGCAGCGTGATGCGCAGCTGCACTGGTGCACGGCTACCCGAGGAGGCACTATCAGCCAGCAGCAATTCAGCCTCTCCCTGGAAGGGGAAGGCGCAGAAGGAAAAACCCTAGCCCTCTTCTCGGGCGATGGGCATAGTGTCTTTGACATCGCGGGCGAACATCTTCATAACGCCTCCCGAACCACATCCAACATCTTAGCGAAAGCGACTGTGGAAGACTCATCCAAAATTATCTTCCGGGGCTTGGTGCAGGTTGCAGAAGGGGCAGCCGGCTGCAATGGCTACCAGCAGGAAGATGCGCTGCTCTTGCACGAAGCGGCGGAAGCGGACATGGTTCCCAATTTAGAAATCAGAAATAACAACGTCAAATGCAGCCATGGCTCCACCATCGGACGGCTGGATCCCGAACAGCTTTTTTATCTCACGGCACGGGGGATTCCCGCAGAAGCAGCAAAAAACATGCTGGTGGAAGGCTTTTTCGAGAAAGCCATCGGAACAATTCCCGACAACCACATTCAGGAACAATTCCGGATACTGCTGAAACGCAGAGGGCCGAAATAATGGAAGAGCGAAAACCATGATAAACGCCAACAAGATTCGAGAGGACTTCCCGATTCTCCAGCAGAAAGTCTATGGAAAGCGGCTGGTGTACTTAGATAGCGCAGCCACCGCTCAAAAGCCGCAAGCCGTTTTGCAGGCCATGGATACTTTTTACAAGACGTCGTATGCGAATGTGCATCGCGGCATTTATCGTCTGGGCGAAGAAGCCACGCTGCAGTATGAAGCGGTGCGGGAGAAAGTAGCGCAATTTATCAATGCCAAACGAGAAGAAATAATTTTCACCAAGAGCGCGACAGAAGCCTGCAACCTTCTGGCCCATTCGCTCGGCGAGCAGCTGCAGGAAGGCAATGAGATTCTGCTCACGGAAATGGAGCATCACAGCAATCTCGTGCCGTGGCAGCAGCTGGCCTAAAAGAATAAGCTGGCTGTGAAGTTCATCCCGCTGAAAAATGATGGGACACTAGACCTGAAAGCTGCCCAAGAGCTTTGCACCAGAAAGACCAAGATTCTGAGTGTCATGCACGTTTCGAATGTTCTCGGAACCATCAATCCCGTAAAAGAGCTGATGGCTTTGGCCCACGACAGAGGTGCTCTGGGCATTATTGATGGAGCGCAGAGCGTTCCCCATCTGCCCGTCGACGTGAAAGAACTGAATTGCGATTTCCTCTTCTTTTCCGGGCATAAGCTGCTGGGCCCCAGCGGCATTGGCGTGCTGTATGGAAAAACAAAGCATCTGGAAACGATGGAGCCCTTCCTGTTCGGCGGCGATATGATCAAAGAAGTTTCTTTAACGGGAGCATCGTGGAATGACGTTCCCTGGAAATTTGAAGCAGGGACGCCGAACATCACGGGAGTTATTGGCCTGGGAGCTGCTATTGACTATCTTTCCGCGCTCGGCAGGGATGCGGTTGCCCAGCACGGTAAAGAGCTGGTGGGGTACGCCCGCCAGGAATTAGCCAAAATTCCGGGAATAAAGCTCTACGGGCCTGAAGAAGGAACGGCCGTCGTTTCTTTCTCTATAAAAAGCATTCCGCCTCATGATGTGGCGGCCCTCCTGGATCGCGAAGGCCTGGCAGTTCGCGCGGGAAATCACTGTGCCATGCCCCTGTTGAGCAAGCTGGGCGTTCCCGGCACGGTGCGGGCCAGCTTTTCTGTGTACAATACTCCAGAAGATGTGGATGTGCTTGTAGCGGGCATCAAAAAAGTGCAGGAGGTTTTCCGGCAATGAACGAAGTTCAAAAAATGGCGGAAAAGCAAGAAGCAGGAATGAACACCGGATTACAGGAAGAAGTGCACTTTTCAGATGACCTCTATCGAGAGCATATCCTCGACCATTTCAAAAACCCCCGCAATTTCGGGGAGTTAGCAAACTGCACGCTCCGCCACAAAGAGCAGAACCCGCTCTGCGGAGATGAGATGGAAATAATGCTTAAAATAGACGGGCAGCAGGCACAGGAAAAGAAACTGGTGGATATCCGTTTTCAAGGGCAGGGCTGTGCCATCAGCATGGCGGCTGCCTCCCTACTGAGCGAGCACATCAAAGGAAAATCCATCGAAGATGTAAAGAACGTGCAGCCGGAAGAGATGCTGGGGCTGCTGGGTGTCCAAGTGGGAGTAGTCCGCAGAAAGTGTGCGTTACTCGCCTTGAAAACAGTGCATAAAGCGTTGGAGGAATGACCATGACACTTGAAATAAAAAATTTGCATGTAGCAATCGAAGGAAAAGAAATTTTGAAAGGGATTACGCTCACGCTGGAAGAAGGAAAAGTGCAGGCTTTGATGGGGCCCAATGGCTCGGGAAAGAGCACTTTGGCGCAGGCCCTGATGGGGCATCCGAAATACAAAATTACGCAAGGAAAAATTTTCTTAAATGGTGAAGATATTACTGAAGCAGCTCCTGATGAACGCGCTCGGAAAGGCTTGTTCCTCTCCTTTCAGTACCCGAAAGAAATCGCGGGCGTTTCTCTCAGCAATTTCTTGCGCGCCGCGTATAATGCCATTAGAGAGAAGAAGCAGGAAAAGAAGCTCGGCGTGGTGGAATTCCATCGCCTGCTGCAGGAAAAGATGAAAGTGCTGCACGTAGACGCCGCTTTTGGCAGCCGTTCCGTCAATGAAGGCTTCTCTGGCGGCGAGAAAAAGATAGCCGAGATTCTGCAGTTACTAGTTTTGGAGCCGAAGTTTGCTATTTTAGATGAACCAGACTCAGGAACCGACGTTGATGCGCTTAAGATAATCTCTGAAAGCATAAACACCATAAAACAAAATAGTAAAACGGGCATAATCATTATAACGCACTACAGCAAGATATTAAAATATCTAAAACCCGATAAAGTAGTTGTGGTTGCCGGTGGAACAGTTGTTGATTCGGGGGATGCCCAACTTGCTGAGAAAATAGAGGCCGAAGGCTATACTCGGTATAACACGGAAGGAGAAGGAAGCTCCTCTAAAAAAATAAGAGAGTTACCATGATTACCAAAGAGCAGCTCATAGAAATTTTCAAGAGCTACATGGACCCGGAGCTGGGCATCGATGTCTGGACTTTAGGCTTGATTTACGAAACAAAAATTGAAGACCAAAAAGTCTCTATCAAGCTGACGTTCACTTCTCCATTCTGCCCCTACGGGCCACAGATGGTGGCAGATTTAGAACGGCAAATCAAAGAAAAAGGTGCCGAAGAAGTAAAGATCGACGTTACTTTTGATCCCCCCTGGCAGCCCAGCGAGGAATTGAAACAGATTATGGGGATGGGGTAATTTTATAAAGATAGAACACCGTGCTGAAGTTATGGGATTTCTCTCCATTCTCACGACTATCGTCGGCATGGGCATGAGCTTCGGCTATTTTGCCCAGACGATAAAAATCATCAAGAACAAAAGCGCGCAGGATGTGTCGCTGATAACCTATCTCATCTTCGGCTTGGGAATTGTCGTTTGGCTGCTGTATGGCATTTCTATTAAAGATACGCCCATCATCCTGTCCAACATCGCCGCCTTGCTGGGCGCGCTGTCGGTGATGGGGGCTTATTTCGGGTATAAAAAGAAGTGAAAAAAATGGGATTAGAAAGAATTTGCAATAAGCCCGGATAAAGATGACGCAGAATATTTTGCCGTGGCGCTGGCTTCCAACTGTCCTATCTGGTCGAATGATAAGCAGTTAAAAACACAATCTGAGGTCAAAGTATTTTCCACTGCCGATATTCTTAAAGTAGTATCTTAAATTAAAAGTGAACCCCGGTAATTGTTGGCTTATTTTCTTGGTAATCGTCTTTTTTTCCGTGCTTCCGGCTCTTGCAAATAATTCTCTGGAGTGACCACTCTTTCGCCGGATTCAAGCTCCAGCTTCTTTCGGGCATCTCCTGCTATTTTCCCGCCCCGATGCGCAGCATCTTTATTCTCAGAAAAACCCAAGGCATTTCTGCTCCGTGCTATCTTAGTAGTTGAAGCTTTTCCCATTCATCTGTTAATTCTTGTCTCACTGCAATGCCCCTAACCCTCTTTTCAATCCAATCTTCAGAATATCCTTTTTGCTGATACAGCTCTTTCATGCGTTTTGGGGCAAGTTCTGGATTTTGTATTTCCTCCACACGCTCATAACCAACCTGAGCCAACCATTGCTTGAATGGTTCAGCTTTAGGAGAGGGTATGGATTGAACGATCCTAAACAAAGTCTTTGTGCTTGCACAATCAGTTTCATAGTACTTGCCATCCGACGCTGGCAATTTCAGTTGGTTACAATTTGTAACCGCCTCACTCCCCTCTTTATTCAACCGGTGTTTTAGCACTTTCCAGTAATTCCTTGCATCTGTGCTATCCGTTAAAACCTCAACAATATCCACCACAGAAAAATACCACTCGTTATTCTGCCATATCCTTCTTATTTTCTTATCTTGGAAAACCACTAAGGCATTATGTTCTTCCATTTTTTACCTCACACCACCCCAGTTCCAGAACAGCCAGAGTTTCTTATAGTTATCCGTCAAGCTCTCTCTTCCACCATCTCTGCCACATACTTTCCAATCGCCGGTGCGGCCGTTAAACCGGGCGATTCGATGCCCAGCAGATTCACAAAGCCGGGCAAGCCCCGGGCGCTTTCTTCCTGAATGATGAAATCTCTCTGTGGCTCTC
>JAUYQE010000136.1 GCA_030695605.1 Nanobdellota archaeon | reverse complement strand
ATCCTTTTCAGGACAACCGAACTGTCCACAACGCAGGAAGAGAGAAACTCTCGAAGTATTTAAAAATTGCTCACCATGAAAAAGGGATAACTTGATAGAAAAAAGTTGTTCTTTTTTCTCAGGAGTTCATTTTATTTCCCGCTCCCTGGAAAACACGATAAGCACCCTGCATAAAAACGCCTTAATTCTTTTCCAAACTGTAGACAAAAATAATCCTATCTTTTAAATCGACTTTCTGGCAGCTTATTTCCTTGTCAAAATTAATCCCTCTCCGCAACTCTTTAGGAATCAGCAGGTATTTAGTAGCAGAATTCTTTCCCCGCGTGCTAATATTCGTGCGCACATGGGATATGTTTTCCGAGAAGAGGTGCACATTGTCCATGTGCCCTTGCAGCTGCACGGCTTCTTCGTAGTCCATCAGCACCTCAAAGATGACTTTCCCGTCCCCTTTTAGCTTTGAGCCTAGGATTGCACCCATACCGTACCAACCTCTTTTTTTACTAATTTACAGGAAAGAAAAAGAAATTACCTTTTAAAGCATTTCTATCTCGCAGAATATGATTATCCCAAAAATCTAGATTATATCCCCCTGCCCGGAAAAAGGATAAGTGAAACTGTTTAAGGGAAAGTTAACAGCATTAATGCCATTCTCGTCCGCTTATCTGTAATTTTTTGTTCTGAAAAAAAAAGGTTTATCCCACAATAGTTATCAGAAAAAGGTTTTTATACTACCTTACATACACAGCGGGTCTCAACGATATTATGGGATAAATAAAACAATAGTTTATCGTGAAATTGCTATGAGCTTACCTTACATACACGGTAAAAGTAAAGACATTTCTCTAGAGACCAAACCCCTAAAGAAAGCCGCCACCCGGCACCTCGCCGCACTGCAGCAAGAAAACGCCCTGTTGAAAGCTCTTTTAGCAGAACAGAGCAGCCTTTCTGAAGCGGCTATCGAGAAACTGCTCGCCGAGCGCAAAGACTTTCTCATCCCGCTTTCCGTTTTCTATTCTCCGCTGAGCACCCTCGAAAACATCGTGCTCTGGCTGAAAGAAACCCAGCAGCTGGATTTTACAACTATTGCCGGCAAGCTCGAACGGGATCAGCGCACCGTCGGGGACGCGTATAGGCGCGCGCTCCGGAAAAAAGCGCGTCTTCTCGCAAAATCCGCTGAACAACTGCCCACACTACCAGCGGCATTCAGAACAATCAGCGTCCCGCTCTCTTTTTTCGCAAAACGGGACGCTGCTCCTCTCGAAACTCTCGTTTTCTTCCTGAGAACCGTTCACCAGCTCACGTTCACCGAAATAGCGCAAGCGCTGCAGCGCAGTCCCAAGACGATGTGGACCATCCAGCAGCGCGCCAAAAAGAAGTACGAAAAAAAGAGAAAAGATGCCAATACTTCGTAAAACAACGACGGACTGGAAGAGGAAAAAAGCGGCTGTAGAAGAAAGAATTCGGCAGCTCCAGGAACTCCGCCAGAAACAGCAGGCTTGGCTACACGCAGCGGAGCAGCAGCGGAAAATGCTGTGGCGCAAGCAGGATTATCAGGAGCTCGCGGAAAAAGTAAAGCGCCTGCAACGCAGCATACGACTCACCGCAGCGCAGCTTGACCAGGAACAGCGAGAACTGCACAGAATCGAAAAGAAGCTCCTGGCCCGGCAGGAACAACGTGAAAAGCTCTTGCCCCTGGCTGTCGTGGCACTGCTCATTATTGTGGTAGGCCTGGGCGCCTGGCTTACGGAGCCGAGCATTACGGGATCAACTGTGGGCGTTCTTCCCGGAGAAGAAAGAGCAGAAGCTCTCGAAAATGAAACAGCACAGCAACCGGAAGCATCAGAAATACCGGAGTTGAATGCCTCGAATAGCGAGAATACGAATCCCCTCATACCGTCTCCCCCGGAGGAAAGTACGGAAAGAAAAGTCATCCCAGAAAAAGCTGCCACTGAGCCTCAGCTATTGGAAAGCAAAGAACTGAACATCGCAAAGCTGGGGCTCTTGGCGACCGGCAGCCAGCTTTTGCTCGTACAAACCTGTGCAGGAGAAGATTCGAGTGCAACCGCAAATAATTATGCAGGCGCGTGTGATGGCACGTACCCAGTAGCGTGTCCCACCGACCTCTTGAGCTGTAATGACGGCAGCGTGGAAACCCATGCCGCGAGCAAAAACACCTACGCAGGCGTCAGGATCGAAGCGTATAACAGCTCCCTGGCGGACTGCTTCAGCATCACTTCAGTATCCCTCTGCTACGAGTGGTGGAGCAGCTCTTCTGCTATCGACCAATGCGTTATTGCAATTGATGCCGATGGGGGAGCAAGCTATTCAAACGTCACCAGCACCTGCCCGGGAACGAGTGCCGATCCCGGCATGACGTGTACGAACGTGACGTCCTTAGAATCATGGACGTGCAGTTCTTTCTTTGGCAGCAGCGGCACCCGGGCTTTGGCACGAACCGAATACCATAGAACAAATATGGGAGGAGTGGCAGCGACTCAGAGTGCGGATGCCTTATTCTTTAACGTGACGTACACCTCGCGGGACATCCTGCCTCCGTCCGTAACGAACCTTTCTCCGACTGCCAATACTATCTTCGATCTCTCGCAGGCCATTGAATTTGCTGCGTTGGTAAATGACTCGGACAATGTTTCCGTGGTGGCGGTCAATCTCACGTATCCCAACAGCAGCATCCAGCGGCTGCCTTTGGTAAATAGCATTGGAAACAAATACAATGCTTCATTTGTCATTCCGCCCTTGCGGGGAACGTACACGCTCACTTTCATAGCGAATGATACGTATAACGATGTCAATGCCACAGAAACAACCTCTTTCCGGGTAGATGCTAATTTCACCTATTTGGTCAACAGCACCACCACGCAGGCCTTCGGCTGGGCCGCAGGAACGTCTGACGGCGTCGTCTTTGACGGCATCAACAACTCGCTAAAACTCGCCTCAGGCAGAAGTTCAGGAACTTTCCTCTCGCAAGTTTTCGATGCGGAGAATAACGCTTCATGGAACCGCGTCTCTTGGGATTCCAAAGCGTACGGAGAGCTGCCCGACAACCAAGCAAACGAAAGCAGCTTCATCAGCGGCAATCTGGACATGCGCAATAACGTGCTGCTGATGCATTTGAATGAAGGCAGCGGGACAATACAGGATGCATCAGGCAAGAGTAATAGCGGAACCGTTACCGGAGCCACGTACGGAGCATCGGGAAGAATCGGAACGGCTTTACGCTTCGCCAAGCCCGGCGATCGGATTGATGTTGCCAGCTCCTCATCGCTAAACATCACTGATGGCATGGCCATCGTCCTTTGGGTTAACCTGGCCAAAACGACGCATAGCAGCTGGAATTACTTTGTGTACGATACGGGATTCAAGTACGAGTTCGGCATCTACGCCACGGACATGAAGCCGAGATTCAAGCCGTATAATACTGCAGGAACGGGCTTTGAAGTGGCAGCAGCCAATACCATAACAACTGATCGCTGGTACCATGTCGTGGCCCTACGGAATGGAACAGGAGTGAGCGTCTATGTCAATGGCATGCAGGAAGCAGCGCGGAACGATTTCAGCGGTGAGCTCCGCGGAAATGCCGGGCCAGTGCGCATCGGTGGCGATACAGGCAGCCAATATTTCAACGGAACTATTGACGAAGTGGCCATCTGGAACCGCTCCCTTACCATACCAGAAATCATAAGCCTGTATGAGCGGGGGCTGGCCATCCTGAATGTCTCGGTAAGAAGCTGTGATGATGCGAACTGCAGTGGAGAAAGCTTCACGGATATTGCAGACACGCCATCCCCGGCGTTGAGCCTCGCCCGGAACCAATACGTCCAGTACAACGTCAGCTTCGCAACAAATGATACAGCGTATACGCCAGAATTGTATAACGTGACGATACGCTATAGCACGGACTTAACACCACCCCGTGTCTTCGATCTCCTGCCGCGCTCCGGAGAAGTGTTCAACGTTTCCAGCACAATTGAGATTGGTGCCAATGCTACGGATGCTGTCGGCATTTCCGTCGTTCTGGCAAATATTACGCGTCCCGACTCTGCTGTTGAACTCCTGACTTTGGCAAACACTCTCAATGACAAGTATAACTCTTCATTTACCCTCCCCAATATCACCGGCAGGTATAATGTAACTTTCCTTGCCAATGATACGGGAAGCAATATCAATCGGACCGAAACCACGTTCTTCGTCGGCGGCCCGTTCCTGAACATTTCGCTCTTTACACCCACCAGCAACGCGGACTTCACGCAAGGCCAGTTCAATGCTTTTACGGTGAATGTCTCCTGCCAGCTCATCGTCTGCGGTGATATTAACGTAACAGTGTATCGAACGGTTGAAGCAAACAGAAGTATCCGAGTTTCAACCAATTCTAATGATGCAGAGGAAGCCGTTTCCAGCGGTGCGGTCTCTTTAACCAGCACCGACTTAGAGCTCGTCACGGACGTCAGCACCGTCCAAGAAGTGGGCATGCGCTTCACGAATGTAAATATTCCACAAGGGGCGACGATAAGAAGCGCTTACGTGCAGTTCACGGTCGATGAAATGGGTTCAGATACGACCAATTTGGTATTTTATGGTGAAGACATAGATAATGCCAATATCTTCAGTACTGCAACACAGAATATCACAAAGAGAACCAAAACGAACGCGAGTATCGCTTGGAACAGTGTGCCTGCCTGGAACACCATTGGAGCAGCAGGAGACGACCAAAAGACGCCAAATCTTGCTGCAATCATTCAGGAAATCGTTAATCGTCCGGGCTGGGCAGCCAATCAGGCACTCGCTATTATCGTGAATGGCAGCGGCAGAAGGACGGCCGTTGCGTATGATGGTGGAGCGGGAAGTGCCCCGCTCTTGCTGGTCAATTTCACGACGCTGGAGAGCAGCGAAAAAGTTCCAACAAACAGTAGTGTGGTGCCCTTTTATACCAACCAATCGAATCCGACAACCCTGACCCTCGACGTCAACAGCTCACAGCTCGTCACCTTCTGGGTAAATGCCTCAGGAACCATCGGCACGGTCAGCAGCTTCTTCGCTTCCGCTGCTCTGGTCAACACCCCCAGCATAGAAGAGAATTCCAGCGCCGTAGACATCACTATCCGTGGAGAAACGATAAACCCAAAAGTCTTCGCCCTGCTTCCTGCTGCCAACAGCACTTTCAACGTTTCTAAGAGCATAGAGATCGGAACAAATGTGACGGATAATGTCCTGGTTTCAGCTGTTTTGGCAAATATCACGCTCCCCAACGGCACCAGCCAGCTGCTCACGTTAGCCAATGCTCTGGGAGACAAGTATAATACCTCTTTCATCATCCCGGAAGCCCACGGCCAATACAACATCACGTTCGTTGCCAATGACACCAGTGATAATCGCAATGCAACGGAGAAGACTTTTTTTAGCGTAGAGCTTTCCGAAGGCAATTCCGGAACGTTTGTAAAGAGCAGCTCGGGAACCACTCGCTATAGCTTCCTGAATGGAACACTACGCTTCATCCGCTTTAACGATGCGCTCGATGCACTGGTGCTCAACAATTCAAACAATGGCAGCTTCACCTCGCAAATATTTGATGCGGGGAATACTGCATCCTGGAACCGCATCTCCTGGGCGAGCAATGCCTACGGCGAGCTGCCGGATAACCAGGCGAATGAAAGCAGCTTCATTAGCGGCAACTTGGATATGCGCAGCAATGTGCTGCTGATGCATCTCAACGAAGGGAGCGGGACGATACAAGACTCATCGGGCAAGAGCAATAGTGGAACCGTTACCGGAGCCACGTATGGAGTACCCGGAAAAATCGGAACAGCTTTGCGCTTCACTAAGCCTGGCGACCGGATAGACGTTGCCAGCTCGCCGACGCTCAATATAACCGATGGAATGGCCATTGCCCTGTGGGTGAACTTAGCAAGAACTACCCATGCCGGCTGGAATTACTTTGTGTACGACACCGGATTCAAGTACGAGTTTGGCATCTATGCCACGGACATGAAGCCCCGGTTTAAGCCGTACAATACCGCAGGAACAGGATTCGAAGTAGCGGCAGCGAACGCCCTAATGGCGGACCGCTGGTATCATGTCGTGACGATGCGAAACGGGACGGGAGTGAATCTCTATGTCAATGGCATGCTGGAGGCATCGCGGAATGATTTCAGCGGCGAGCTGCGCGGAAATGCCGAGCCAGTGCGCATCGGCGGAGATACGGGAGCAGGGTATTTCAATGGAACTCTTGATGAAGTAGCCATCTGGAACCGCTCCCTTTCCGCACAGGAGATTACCGATCTCTATACGCGAGGAACCATACGCCTGAATTTCACGGTGAGAAGTTGTGATGATACAGCCTGCAGTGGAGAGAGCTTTACCGATGTACTTAATGATACCTCCCCACAAACTTTATCCATAGGCAATAATCGCTACTTCCAGTACAATGCCAGCTTTACAACGGACAATACAACGTATACGCCGGAATTGTATAATGTGACAATCAACGTTACCACTGCAGATCTTGCCGCCCCCCAGATCACCAGCGCCAGAATAAACAGTACCTCGCCCGTGGCCATAAACACAATCGTAAAAATCAATGCTTCCGTTATCGATGGCGAAGGAAACCTGCAGAAAGTCCTGTTAGAAGTGCTTCCCCCACTTTCTGCTGCGTACAATACCACGCCGCAACAGAACGGCAATGAGTTCTTCAATACCACGCTCTTCCTGAACGAAACCGGCTCCTGGCAGTTCCGGTTCTTTGCCAATGATACCGCCAATAATAGGAACAGCACTCTTGTTCAGGATGCCGCTGGGAATACCATTATCAAAGTGGGAAATAGTGCACCCATCATCACGTTCGTCTCTTCCGTCCCCGCACAGAGCATTACTGAAAGCACGTTCACCCCGATAAACTTCTCGTTCACTGCTTTTGATGCCGACGGCTTTGGCGATTTAGATAATGCCACCGCCCAATTGAAAGTCAACTTGACCGGAGAAGCCGAAAGGAGCACGAGCTGCACGCCGATAGCGGTGCTCAATGCCAGCACGATCAACTATACCTGTACGATACGTATCTGGTACTTCGATGGAGCGGGCTTCTGGGCCGTCAATACCTCTATCAGGGACAAGAGTGCTGCGTATGCAGAGAACCTCAGCACCTCGTTCCAGCTGCTGCAAACCACGGCCATGACGATGAGCCCCACGGCCTTGGCGTGGCCGACGGTCAAGCGTGGCAACACCAACCAGACGGCGAACAATGACCCGCTAATTATCAACAATACCGGGAATAAAGATATCACCGTCGGCAACGTAACCATCACAGCCTTTGACCTTCAGGGGCTGAGCCTGCCGACGGACTTTATCCGCGCTACCAACTTTACCCTGAGCATACAGAACGGCACCAGCGATTGCTCGGGCCCGGGCTGCCGAGAATGCAGCGACGTCAGCGGAAGCCGCATGCTGAACGCCAGCGCCCTCCCCATCATTGCTGCTAACATCACCGCCGGCAATAATTCCCTCAACGATCTCACGGGAACCAGCGGACAGGAAGCGCTCTTCATGTGCCTCCTTACCGTTCCTTTGGAAATCGAAGGGCAACTCTATGATACCACCGGCCCTGCATCAGGAGCGTGGATTGTGGAAGTGAGTTAGACAGAGAAAAATGGAGCAGGCTTTTCTGAGCCAGAAAAAAAGAAAGTAATATAAGCAACAAAAAAAATCAGACAGAGCACATTTAATAGTATCCAAAAGAGTAAGAGGTGTCTATCATGAAAAAAATAATAGCTATCTTATTAACGTGTATCCTTGTTCTGCCTTTGGCGCTCGCCCAGCAGCCGGAAGAGCCAGGCATAACGCCAGATTCGTTTCTGTGGGGCCTGGACAACGCCATAGATCAATTATCGCTGCTGCTGACTTTCGATAAAGCAGAAAAAGCCCGAAAAGGGCTGGAAATCGCCCGCGAGCGCTTACTGGAAGTCAAGCAGATGATCGAAGAAAATAAAGCCGAAGCTGCCCAAAAAGCAGAGGAAGCGCACGGGAAGCACTTATTGAAAGTAAAAGAAAATGTCGCAGCCTTGGCAAGAGATAATTCCGGAGAAGAGCTCGACGCAGTCCTGGACATTGAGAAACAGCTAGAAGAGCACGACGATGCGGTCGAGCAAGCTTTTGGAGAGCTCAAAGTAAAAATTGAAGTGAAAGGAGAACTTACGGCAGAACAGCAAGAGCGGCTCGATGCTTTCCTGAATAGCCTGAAAGCACAAACCGGAGATGTGGAAGTCAGAATTAAAGAGAAAAAAGACCAGATAAAAATCCGCATCAAGCAGGAAACCGGGAGATCGGACGAAGAAGTCGAAGCCGACGTTGAAAAGCGAGAACAAGAAAAAGGCCTGCTGAAACAGGAAAAAGCCCAAGAAGCCATAGCTGATGCCCAAGAAGAAATTGCGGAGCTCAAAGAGAAGCTGGGTGGAGTAAATGCCACGACTAGTGTCCTGCAGCTGTTAAATGAATCTGAAGCAAAGCTGGCGAAAGCTCGGGAAGCATTTGCTGAAGAAAAATTCGGAGAAGCCTTCGGCCAAGCCACCGCAGCCGAGCAGCTGGCCAGAAATGCCTTGCGGCAAATGGAAGGTAAAGAAGAATCAGAACGGGAGATTGAAGTGGAGATAAAAGACGGCAGGGCGGAAGTCGAAGTGCAGATTGACGAAACAGAATGGGAATTCACCGTAAATTCGACGGATTTGGACACCATCATTGCGGAAATTGCCGCGAAGACCGGCTTAACCACGGAAGAGATAACAGCAATTATGGAAGTGAAAGAAGAGCGGGAAGATAAAGAAAAAGACCGTGATGAACGAGCCGATGAAACTTCTGGAAACCGGGGGAGAGAAAACGCCAGTGATGATGACGCAGATGACGAAACTGAAACATCTGCGGAAGACGAACCTGAAGAAGATTCCGATAATAGCGGCTCTGGCAATGGAACGAGTGATGAAGAAGAGGAGTAAATCCTCTTTATTATTCTTTTTGGTTAATACAATTCTAGAGAAAGATCTCGGATTTTAGAAAAATATTTGAGATTCCTCGTCAAAACCGGTTCATTGTGGACTTGGGCAACTCCGGCAATCATGATATCTTCTAAATCAATCATCTCTCCTCTTTTTATTAAATCAACCTCGATTTCAGCAGCTTTTTTAGCTTCCATCTCCTGAAAAGGATAAGCAAGCAAAGAAGAGATAAGTTCAGCAATTTTTCTTTTTTCCTTATCCGGTTGATTACTTTGCAAGGCCCCTCTCCAGAGCTCCATAATCGTTATTGAAGCAACTCCTTTACTTTCGAAGCGTTGATCAAGCTCTTCCGCTCGGTGCAAAGCAGCCGGGTTATCTCCCCGCAAGAGGTCAATAATAAATGTTGTGTCCAGAAGCATTTTTATCTCCTGCTTACTCTTTGGTGGTGTAAGATCTGATGTTGTTCTCTTTCCTGAAAAATGGCTTTTTCAAGCAGATCAGCACGTTCTTTGCCAAGCACACCATAAAATGAAGCCAATTCTTTTTTGCCAGCGAGCTTTACAATGATTTGGCTAAAGCTTTCTGTGCTCTCTTTTCGCGAGTGTAAGATAGTATACGCTTCTTCAGTTATAGAAATTGTTTTTGTCGACATCCGTGTATGTATGTGTATGCACTTTAAAAATATTTCGGTGCAAAAAGAGGAGGTTCCCAGAACCAAGAAAAATGGTTATTATTTCTCTTCACAACAACAGCAAGCTATTCAAGAATACCAGCAGGGTTATCCCTGCAGAAATCAGACAATAAAAGCAATAATCTTTAATGACTTTAAATTGAATAAACACCAGAAAGAGCGAGAATAAGAGGCTGGCGCCGGTCGCAAAAGGAAAAATGGTGAAAATTAGTGTTGCCCAATTGGTGCTGAAAAGTGAAGCAAAAGTCCCAACAATCAGCCCCAGAAAAAACAACATGCCGATCACCTCATTCCGCACCACAAAAATCCGCGACCATTTGCTTTCCGTTACGACGCTGCAATCATGGTCTAGTGGGCAGACGAACGGCTTTTTCTGATAGTGCTTCCAGACAAGGTAGCCGGCATTGATCAGCCCACCAATAGATAGAACAAGAAATGAGGCTACAAACTGAAAATTATCACTGACCATTTTGACTACCTTTTTGAGATTGAGATACTTTTTTCTGTATTCGACACATCTTTTCTGCGTTCATTTTTCTCTTGTATGCATAAATAACAAAGCCACCGCCGCAAAGAGGATGGCGACGTCACGGAAGACAATGTCCAAGAGGGCAATATTTGTGATAACGATGGCCACCAGCGTCAGCCCTGCCAAAATTGCTGCATAAAACGCTTTTTTCCCCGATAACAGCCAGAGCCCCAAGCCCAGCTGGTAGAAAGAATAACCAAAGAGGAGGATGGATGCCGGCATAAAGCTTCGTACCCACGCCGGAAAAAAGCCGATCCAGTTCAGTGGCTGCAGGAAGGAAGCGATGGCCGCATAGAAAAAGACGGTTGCCAAGCCGACCCGGAGGAAGAACGAAGCAAGGTCCAGGTGATCGCAGGTTTTGGCTTTCTTGGCCATGAGTGGATAATAGAAGTTCTAAGAGTATTAATAATTTTTCGACTACGATGGAGTGGTTTTTACCGATGACAGATGCTTATTTTTTCCAATACTTCCGCCGCAGCAGCCATAGCATACCTAGGAAGACGAGCAAGAGCACCAGCGCACTCAGCCAGTACGCGCTGGAACTGACAATGAGCTTCCCAGCCCGCTGCAGGAAAGCTTTTCCAACTACCAGCGGTTTGGGCAATTTTGAAATAACAGCAAACGGATAGCCAGCAATTGCCGCTTCATCATCATGGCGGAGAATAACGATAAACAGATACTCTCCGAGCGGCAGATCGGGGGGAACAACAACTTCTTTCAGGAAAGTAATCTCGTTCTCGACGACTTTCGCTTCATATTCCCGGAAGAAGTTGTGCTGCTGCGCATCCCAGATGTTATATTCCAGCTGCGTGGTGGCCAGGCCGCGGCCGATGTTTACTATATGCACTTCGGCAATGAGCTCTTCGCCGGGCAGGACTTCTCGGTATTTCGAGGGGATGGAAACTGTTATATCAAAGAAATCACTAGGAATATGCAGCGGCTTCGTGACTTCCGGGGGAGATATTTCAAGAGGGGGAATGATCACCACTTTTACTGGAGGCGGAGCAGCAATGGGAAGCAGAGGCGCTACTGCTCGACCTCCCCCTCCGCTTGGGGCCGCAGCGGCAGCAGGAGCAGCTTCCGGAGCAGCAGCCGTTGGCTTTTCTCCAATGAGAAATTTAGAAAAGTGAGTAGTCACCCCAAAGAAAAGTGCCGGATCAGTACTCCGCACGGTCGTCGGCAAAGCTGTCCAGTTCGTATCAAAAATGAACAGGCGGACATTATTCGGGCTAACACTGCCCAGCGTGGCTTGCGAAAGATTGAAATGGACATCGTACGAGCCTCCCGCTGTTGAGGCATTAATCACTACCTCAAAATATTCGAAGCGTTTTCCAGCCTGGCTAGTTGTAGGTTCCGGCTCGCTCCAGGAGGAAGGAAAAGCAGAACCCAAGAGCGTCAAATTCACTTCCCAGTTTTGTATTAAGCCAGTAATGTTTGTGACGGGACCACGAAAGCAGAAGAGCGAGAGATCAACTCTCAGGGTCGTAAGGGTAAGTGTCCGTTCCTGACAGGTTAAAGAGAGCGTTAAGCTGGCTGTTTCCTGCACGGCACTGGTGTCAATGACGGCATTGCTGGAAAGAGCAAGAGTAGTGGGCACAAAGAATATAGCTAGGAATAAGAAAAGTACAAACACTCTTTTAACTCTCTTTCTCACGGAACGAACCTCTTTTTATAGGGGAAAAAGAGAGTTTCCCTATTTAATTCTTTGGCTGAGCGGGATAACTTTCCGGTACGTGATTAGATTGATCCCCAGCAAAATTACGAAGAACGAGGAAGAGCTTTCTTTTATTTTCTTTTCCC
>JAUYQE010000133.1 GCA_030695605.1 Nanobdellota archaeon | reverse complement strand
ACGCATCAGCGCGGAATCGGATTTTCCCGGGCGAAGTCTTCAGTATTTTCGCCGCCAATCGTTTTTTGGTGTTCATGGGAGTAAATGATTTTGCGTGAATGAATTTTTTTGTTTTTTGCGGGCCATTCTTATTGTCGTTTGGTGATGGTTTGTTCCATCATCTTTCGCTCTTCTTCGCGCTTCTTTTCCAGTTCGCTTGGCGCTTCTTCAGCCACAGCACCAGGAGCGTTTACCGCTTCTGCCCCTTCCGCTTTTTCATTGCTTTTTTCACTTTTTTTCTCTGATGCTTTATTCTTTTCCCGTTCCGCAGCTTTCTGGCCTTTCTCTTTCAGCTTTTCCCCTTTCCGCTTTTTCCGCTGCGCAAAGGCTTCTTCAAGCTCCCGGAGCGTTTTGGCCACATCACGAGCGTTCAGCACGGGAATACTTTTCTGCTGCGCCAGGCGAAGCAGCTGCACGCGGGCTTTCTGGCCAAGAGTTCCCGCAAAAAGTGCGCCTTGCTCCGGGGTGAGTGCTTCCAATTGCGCTGCTGTGTGAACCACGACAGCTTCCAAGCCGCTGGGATGCAGCCCCCGCACGGCGCGCGGCGACCGGTATCCGGGTGAAGGCCGAGCCGGCCTGCCCCCTTGCCCCTCACGGAAAGCGGAGCGTCGGCCTTGCGGATAGCGCCATCTCTTCTTCACGGCAGGGGTAACTTTGGCATCAGGAGTAACAAATGCGGGTTTCCGCTTTTTAAGAGCAGCACGGACTGCCAAGAGCCTCTCGCGCTGCTGTCCCGTTCCTTGCTTTGTTGTGCTGGCCATGGAATTATCCTGCTCTCACTGCTTTCTTTGTAATATAACACCCGTCCTGGAATACCCGGCGATCGCGGTTCGTGATCCGGCAGAGCTGTTCGATACGTGCCGCCATCTGGCCAGCCGCTTCTCGGTCCACACTGCGGACGATGATCTCCGTTCCTTGGATTTTCACCTCGACGTTAGGAAGCAGCCCTACTTTGCGGGGCACAGCTTCCCCGAGGAAATTCTTAATGACAAATTCCTGCCCGGCAACGGCCACGTTCATGGGAAAATGCCCGGAGCAGATTTTGAGTGTGTATTCGTACGGCTCCTCAACACCCCGGACAAGATTGCGCAAATGGGCCTGAAACGTTCCCACAATTTTCTTTTCCCGCTTAGTTGCCTGCTCTGCAGAAAGGACAATCTTCCCTTCCCCAATCTGAATATGCACTCTCGGATGCAGGAATTGCCGCCGCACTTCGCCTTTCGGCCCTTTGAAAGTAATGAATGAATCTACTTGCGATACCATAACGCCTTTTCCCAGTACAATTTCCTCGCGAAGATTTTCTTTCATGGCAAGAGCATACGCACTTAATAGCAATAAGCGACGAGCTTTCCTCCGATTTGTTTTTCTTTCGCTTCACTATGGCTCATCAGTCCCCGGGATGTGGAGACCAGCAGGACACCGAAGTCCTTAGCCGGGAGGAAGCGCTTTTCCCATTTTTCGAAGCCATCGCGCTTCGTCGAAAAGCGGGGCTTGATGACACCGCACTTATTGATGTTCCCCAGGAGCTGCACGGTCAAGAGATTGCCTCGGCCATCTTCTTTCTCTGCAAAGCCACCCAAGTAACGGTGGTTCTGGAGAATGCCAAGCACGGTCTTGATGAGGCGTGAAGCAGGCTTGATCTCTACTTCCCGCTTGCCCACGCGTTCCGCATTGTAGATTTTGGCAATCGCCGCTGCTAAAGGGTCGTTGAACATGGTCTTTTCCTCGTTAGCTATATTTTTTGAATCCTAATTGCAAAGCCATCTCCCGGAAGCAATGCCGGCAGAGGTGCAGCCCATATTTGTTGATGTGCGCCCCGACATTGCCGCAGGTGCGGCACTTCCGTAATGCATACCCGCAAGAGCGCTTCTTGGGCTGGTTAAACTTCAGGAACTTGGCTTTTTTAACCGGCTTAGAGTTCAGTTGGGTAAACGCTTTTCGGTAATCGCTGGCTGTCATGGTGCTGCTCTTTATTTTTTTATTTTTTAATGCGTTTTGTAAGCTTTTGTTTCTTTTTTTATTTTTTTTATTTTCACACCGTGATATTGATCCCCAGATTTCTGACAAAGGCTATGGCTTCCTGCTTCGTGACCTGGTGGGATTTTCCGACGGTCTGCGGCCGGATTTTTCGCCGTTTTATCCGATAGCCGGGCCGCTCTACCGTGACAGCTACCTCCAGCCCCAAAATCTTGAGGTCCGGATCGTACTCCAAGCCTTCGATATCGACGTACTCGGGAATGCCAAACGAAAAATTTCCACACTGGTCAAAATTGGATTCGGGAAGAGTGAATTCTTTGGCAGCCAGCAGGCGGCGCAAGAGTTTTTCTGTATCTTTCCGGATGGTTACTTTTCCGCCAATAGCTAAACCGGGCCGCAAGCCCCAACCAGGAATTCTTTTTTGCGTGATGGTCTTTACCGGTGGCACGGGAGACAGCCGTTCCAAGAGCTTCAGGCCTTTCTTCAGCAGCTCTTCATCTTTTCCCGCTCCCACATTCAAAGTAATTTTGGCGATGTGAATGGCTTTCATGGCGTTTGCTGCTGCAGCTGCTGAAGGATTTCCTCCCTCTACATTTCTCGATGGTTGCGCAGGTGTCATGGTGTTTGTTTTCTCCGTCAGGATTTCCCCATGGAAACCTGTATTTTTGCTTCTTTGCTGCCAATGGCAAAGAGGTACGCGGTGGCCGTGTCAACTTCTTTTCCGTCAAGGATATAAACGGCTTCTTTCCCTCGTATGTCTTTAAGCGTTCCGATATCACCGCTGTGCTTTCCCTGGCTCAGGAATACCAAAGCGCCGGGCTGCAAAGGCACAATCTCTTGGGGCTCAAGGGAAGGCAGGCGGAATAAGATACTATCGCCAACGCGCACCGGCTTTTCGAAGAGGATAGTTTTTCCGTCATGGAACTGCAGCTGCACTTTTCCCCGCGGGAGGGTTTTCTTGCCCACCACTTTGCAGATTTTTTTCTCGGCATCTTTCTCGGAAATCTGCAGGGGCGTAATGCGGCCTTTCTGATCTAACATGATGCGATAATATTCTTTTAGCAAGGGCAAAGCAATGACATCAAAGAGGCCGACGAGGAACTGGTGGTCTTTCCGGCGCTTGCCGTCGACGAGTACTTCGTTCTGCTGCAGCAATTTCTTGATTTCAGTCATCGTTCTCGCTTTTTGCAAAAAGTCCCGCAGCAGCACGCCCAGCGGCAGGCCTAAGTAAAAGGAATGCGCGCCGGGGTTAGGGCGGACAATAAACGGCGCTCCTTTCCGGTCGATCTGCCAGGTCCGTGGCGCGGCGAGGCGCTTTAAGTGGTTTTTCATGGTTTTACTCGCTTTTATGAGAGGGTGCGGGGGATTTTTGTTTTTCTTCTTTCGGCTCTTTGCCTTTCATTTCTTTTTTGGCAGCTTCTTTTCCTTTGGCCTTCGCCCGTTCTAATTTTCCTTTGCGTTTTTTATCGCTCAGATCGAGATCGATAAGCAGGAGATTGGATGGCGCCAGGGGATACAGCACTTTCGTGCCATCATGCTTGACCAGCTCTACGCCATGGACGAAAACGCGTTCCCGCTTCAGGTTCACCCGTTCCACTTTGCCTTCTTTTTTCCGGAACTGGCCACGCAAGATGCGCACTTTGTCGCCTTTGCGCACTTGGAGCTGGCGGGTGCCATAGACGCTGCGTAACGATGGAGCGAGATGCACATGGAGCATTTTCTGCTTGACATGCAGTGGCGCGTTATAGCGGTATTTCCGCTGCTTCCGCGGCTGCGTACTGCTTTTCCAGTGAGTTGAAAAGAGGCGTTTGACCATGGTTGTGTGTTTTTCGTTTTTTTATCGTTTTTAGTTTGTGTTGATTTTTTTATTTACAGGATCATCCGTGCCACTTTAGCGACGGCCGGCCAACGCTCGGCAACTTCTTTGGCAATGGGGCCTTTGAACAATGTTCCTTTGGGATTGCCTTTGTCATCTTTCAGCACGACGGCAGCATTATCTTCAAATTGCACGCGCATGCCATCCGAGCGGCGATACGGCCGGCGTTGCCGGACAATGATAGCAGGAACCACGGTCTTGCGCAGTTCTAATTTCCCTTTCTTTACTGCTCCCTGGATAAAATCGCCCACGCCAGCAGCCGGAATTCTGCCGCGGACCGTCTTATGGCCTTTCACGGCTACGATCTTGAGGACTTTGGCGCCGGAATTATCGCAGGTTTCGACGTACGCCTGCGACGGCAGTCCTCGGGTAACGCGAGCTTTAACGGCTTTCATGCTACAGCCCTCTTGGTTTTCTTGCTCTTCGCTTCCGGCGCAGATGCGGCTTCCGCCAAAGGCTGTTCCACCTTGCCGCGAATCTGAATAATAACATGGTGTTTTGTCTTGCTTAACGGCCGGGTCTTGGCCACGAGCACGTCCTGCCCGATCTGCGCATTGAGGCAAGTCGGATTGTGCACCCGCAGGCGCGATCTCCGCATCTCATACCGCTCGTACTTGGGCACGTAATAGTTGCGGCTCCATTCGATCGTTGCCGAGCGGTTGCTGTCCCGCTTGACTACTTTCCCGGGATAGAGTTCCCGCTTTACCAAAACTTCCCCGTGGAACGGGCATTTTTGATCGGTACAGGTTCCCTGGGGTGCTGCAATGCCCAGGACGGTTCTTGGTGTTTGATTCATTTTTTGTTTCTGATTTTTCAGTTTGTTTTGATCTTTATTTTCTTTTTTTTTTCTTTGTTGTTTTCTTTCTCGTTTGTTTCTTCTCTCTTCTTTGTTTGAGCGTGATGGGCAAATTATCCTTTCAGGCGGTCTTCCGGACGCTTGAGCAGCGTTTTTCCGTCGATGATTTTTCCGGTTCTGATGAGCTTCAGGACCACGGCGCTTTTCAGCACGGTTTTTATTTTTCCTTCCTGCAGCACGCGGATCGTCGCTTTCGTCTCATCGACAATTTTTCCCGTGATGCCCAAAAGCGCAGGATTCGCCGTTTTCACGACGATTATTTCCTCGCCAATGAGCTCATGTGGAAACACTGCTTTCTTCATCTGCGTTCATCCACCAGAAGGCCTGCTTCTGATGGCTCCTACACCACCTCGATGGTCTCTTCGGGAAACCCGAGATCTGCCAGCACCGGCTTGATCCGGTCTTTGTGATTCCCTTGCAGCTCGATCTGGCCGCTTTTGGCCGTCCCGCCGCAGGCGAACTTAGTCTTCAGCCGGCGCGTAATCTCTTCGACATTCGCTTCTTTGCGAATCCCGCCGACGATCGTATAGACTTTCCCAAACTTGCGCTTTTCCGTTTTGACGGTAATCTTCTGCTGTTCCCGCGCAATGACCTCGCACACGCAGAGGTCCTGGGGCAATCCACACTGGTTACACACACCGACCATAGGTCTTTACGCTGACACCTCTTTGGTTTTTTCTGTGACGGCTTCTTTGATTGTCAATTTTTCAGTAAGGAGCGTTAAGACTCTCGCCACATTCTTCTTGGTCTGCCGCAGTTTTCCTGGATTGGCGAGATTCGCTCCCGTCGCGGCTTGCCCGTTTAATTTCAGCAGTTCCTTTTTAAATTCTTTTAAGCGTTCGTGCAATTCCCGTTCCGACAGTTTTCGGAGGTCTTTGGTGGTTTTCATGGGAGTTAGCGAAGGTATTTTTTTTGATTTTTTTCGGCGTCATCCGGCTCCGGTTGTTCGGACAAAGGATCTTCACTAAGCTCTTTATTATACACTTGGAGCTTTTTGATAGTTGCATCCATTGCTTGATTTATCGATTTACACCGATCTACCACTTGGCCCATCAGATCAGTGAAACGGACTAAATCTTCCTCGTCTTTCCGGCGCTGATAAGCAAACGCGCCCACAATCCCCAGGGCACTAGCAGCCGCGAATCCTGCCACCCAAAAAGGATAGCGCGAATGGATGGCCTCACTCTCGGCGACTAAAGCCGTATATGAAAGCATATATGCCGGACTGTTGGTAATTTGCTCGGCTTCAGCATGAAGTGTCAAATAGTCTTCTCGGACGGAACGACAATCAGCAGCAGGATCCATAGTGCACATTATATAATCCTGTGCACGTTGCGCTTGCTGTTCGGTAATATCTTCTAACCATCGGTACTCGGGGGAGTTCTGAATATCTCTTTGCCTTATCATATCGTATGTTATGCCCCCTGCAACTCCCGTAAGACCGACTATTCCAGCAACTGCAAGTCCTTTAGCGACGGGTTTGGAGATTTTCATGATGCTTTCTCCGTTGGAGCTTCTGGTTCTGTTTCACTGGCAGCAGGAACTGCTTCTTCTGCAGCAGGCTCTTCCATATTCGGGACAGCTTCAGTAACTGTCGCTTCTTCTTTTATTTCGGCTTTCTCTTCTGCTCCTTCTTTCTGCGACTCTTCTTTTTTCTTCTTCGCAGGCCGTTTCCTTTTCGGCTTTTCCGCTGCAGCTTTCTCATCCGCCGCTTTCTTCTCTTTCTCTACTGCCAGATCTTTGATGACCTGCGTGGCTTCCTGCAATACTTCAATGTGATCCGGCAGTTTCAGGTTCGGCGGCATGATAGCGACTTTTATGCCGACAATGCCCGTCTTCAAGAGGGCGGTGGCCTGCGCTTTGCGGACGCCGACGATAGCGATGTCACCACATTTCTTGAGGTAGCCTTTATAAAAGCGCCAGCTTCTCGCACGGGCACTGGGAACTTTGCCCGCAATGACCACTTCGACGCCTTTGGCGCCGGAGTTCATGACCTGCTCCATCATTTTGTGCCCGACGCCTTTGAAGCGCGATAGACCGTACCGTTCCAAAGCGCCCGCGATGCGATCAGCGACAATCTGCGGGTCGAGGAAAACGTCTTTGACTTCCGTTATCTCTATCTGGGGGTTTTCCAGCTGGAATTTGTGCTTCAGCGTCTTGGTCATCTCTTTGATGTTTACCCCACGCTTGCCGACGATTAAGCTGGGCCTGCTGGTCTCTAAGATAATCTTCTCCCCCATGGGGATCTTCTTCAGCCGGATCTGGGAAATGCCCACCCCTTGGAGCTTTTCTTCTATGAATTTCTTGATCTGATACTCTTTCGTCCGCTGTGCTACGAATTCGCGTTCAATCATGCTGTGCTCTCCTTGACGTTTTTCTGGGCGGCCTGAGGAGCGTTGGGTTTTTCTTTTCTGCTCCTCCGCTGCTGCTTTGTTCCCTTGGCTTTCCGCACCTGCACTTCTATCTCCAGATGCGTTCGCTTGGTTCCCCGGTGGCGCCTGCCTCCGGTAACGGGAATGCTCGCTTTATTTGCCAGCAGCTTGGTGATTTTCAGATTGCTGGTATCAAGGCCCAAAACCTGTGCATTCGCTTCGACGGAACGAACCAGCTGCAGGAATACCTGAGCTGCTTTCTGCGGATATCGGCCCGCAGCCATGCCCGGCTTATGGCCCATATCTTTGTTATAGCGGCGAAACGGCACCGCCCGCCGCAAAGCAGCAACTTCTTCCAGATAGCGCTTGGCAAAAGCCGTATTTCGATAGCGCAGCGCATGGCTGATCTCCACACTCTGCTTGGTCGAGATGGAAACGCTTAAGGCCCGAGCATGAGCAGCTCTAGCTCCTGCTGTCGTGGTGGGAACTGCCACACCTGCTGTTGCTGTTCCTGGTTGTGCAGTGGTTGCTTTTGCCATTTTTTTTTAGTTTTGACTATTTTGACTATTTACCTCGCAGAGATGGCTTTGCTGGAGCGTGTTGCTCCGACGCCTGCCGTACCGTGCGTCACGACCCTCCGGCTATGGGAAAATTCTCCCAAATAATGGCCGAGCATTTCTGGGGTGATGGTAATCGGAAAAAAATCTTTTCCATTATAGACGCGCAGCAGCATGCCCAGCATGGACGGAATGATGACCATATCCCGACAGTGCGTTTTGATGTTCTTGTCGCCGCGCTCTACGCGCTTCAGCAGCTTTTTCTGCGCTTCGGTAAAGCCCCGCTTCAGCGTCCGCCGCTGCCGCGCCGGCGCCAGCTCCATAAATTTCTTCATATCAAGCTTCGGGAGCTCTTCTTCCGTCTTTCCCCGCCAGGTGAGTTGTTTTGCCATTTTTGAATTATTTTTTGTTTTCTTTTTTATCTTTACCTATTTTTTGTTTACCTTCTCCGTCCCGTCCGCCGCGGGGCGATCTTTCCGACTTTTCTTCCCGGTGGAGCACTGCGCGGAGACTGCGTGGGCCGCCCTTTGATGTGGGAGTTCTTTCCACCGAAAGGATGGTCAACGGCATTCATGGAAATACCGCACACTCTCGGATATAATTTGTTCCTTGCCCGCATTTTCTTCATGCGCGTTCCCGCTTTCAGGAAGGGCTTCTCGACCCGGCCCGAACCGGCTAACACGCCGATGGCCGCCCGGCACTCGGGAAGGAATATCTTTTCTTTCTTCGACGGCAATTTAATGTGAACACCGCGCTCCGTTTTTGCGACTACTTTTGCAAACGTGCCGGAAGAACGGACTAATTTTCCGCCGTCGCCGGGGCGCAATTCGATATTATGGATGACTGTTCCTTCGGGAATTTTTGCTAACGGCAAGACATTGCCTGGTTTCAGCTCTCCTTCGTCACTGACGGAGATTTCGTCGCCGATTTTGATGCCTTCGGGAGCAAACGCCAAATCCCGCTCTCCGGTCAGATATTTTACTTCCATCAGCGGAGCAGTATGGGCGGCGCAATGCACCAGGTCCACCACCACGCCATTCGTCGGCATGGTCGGGAATTTCACCCGGCCTTGGAAATGATGGCTCGGGGCCCGATACGTAGGGCTGCCTTTTCCCCGCCGCTGTTGGATTAAGTTTTTACCCATGGTCGTTTGGTTGTTTGTTGATTCTTGTTGTTTACTGGTTATTCATGAACGATGATCAGATGAGACCCAGATCAGCACCGATGTCCGACGCTGACGATGCCGCACTAAGCTTGACAAGGGCGCGCTTCTCCCCTTTGAACGCATTTTGTACATTGACTCCCAAGACTTTTACGGAAAAGAGCTCTTCCACCGCCCGCTTGACTTCCGGTTTGGTGGCCCGGGGATCGATGACAAAGCTCAGCTTGTTCTCAAACTCCATCTGCCGCAGGCTTTTTTCCGTCGATAACGGTCTTTGAAGTATCTGATAGGGATCGAAAACTTCGGCGCTTTTTCCGGCTTTATTTTTTGACGCGGCTGGCGTAGGCAGCGTTTTTTCCCCGTGCTTTTCCATCGTTTTGGTCTTCTGTGCCATGTGTAATTATATAAACAGTTTTTCTTTCTCCAGCACTTCCAAAGCCTGCTCGGTCCAGAGCGTCACTCTGCCCGGCATCGTGCCGGGTGCTAACAGTTCGGCATTGACCGCGCGAACGGGAACGACATCAATGCCCGGAATATTGCGCGCGGCTTTGCATACTGAAGAAGCTTCATCTCCAACGACCAGCAGGAGCCCTTTCTTCTTCTTATAGCGCCGCCCGCGCAGCTTGCCGATGCCCGCGCGGATTTTCTTCAAGAGGGAGCGCTGCAATTCCTCGCCAAAGCCCAAAGTGGAAAGGGCTGCATGCACTTCTTTGGTGGTCTTCAGCTGTTCGAGAGATTTGTCCAAAATGAAAGGGTATTCAGCAGGAATATGATGCCCTCGATGAGCAACCATAGCGTGATTGAGCGTCGCTGCCATTGCCGAACGAATGGCTTTGCGGTTTTCTTTTTTGTTCAGCTTTTTTTCAAAATTCTTTTCAGCTCGGGGGGGATGCGCCCTTCGCCCGCCCCTGGTCTGCGGCGTTAAAGCTCCCACCCAGCCCATGCGGCTTCCTCTCCGAGAAAGGATCTTGCGCTTGACCCTGCTGATGCCCTGGCCATACGTTCCTCGATAATCATGGCGCCGCTTGCTGGTTTCAGCCGAATGCCGCTGGCCGGCTTCAGGAAAAGTGCCATACCGTTGGCGGGCAGCACTCTGCAACGCTACCACCGCCCGGCGAATCAAGTCCGGCCGATAGGCTTCGCTAAATTGCGGCGGCATCGCTCGTTCACTCAGCTTTTTCTTTTCCATCGAAAAAACGGGGATTTTTGTAGCCATTTTCTTGTTTTTCTTGGTGTTGTTGATGAGGTAAATTATTTGTTTGTTATTTTTCTTTTAGTCCTTTCTTAGTTCACCAGAGTAATTATCTCCGGCGCTTCTTTCGGCGATCGCGTATCCGGCCGGCGTGCTGGAGTTAATACCACGGCCCGGTTTCGAGATCCGACGATCGAGCCTTTGAGGAGGAGGTAGGGATGCCGAACCAGGCCATATTGTAAGAACCCGCATTTGGGATTGACCTCTTTGCTGTCTTTTCCGACTTTTAAAATCCGCTTGTTATACTCGGTCCGCAGGTGGTAACCCATTTTTCCTGATTGGGCGACACTAAATCGTACCCGGTTGGGATGCCAGGGGCCAAGAGTGCCAATGCCTCGTTTGGTTTTCTCAGCTTTATGCTGCCGAACGGGAATGCCATAGCGCTTGACTGTTCCCTGGAAGCCTTTGCCTTTGGTGATGCCATGCGCATCGACAAAATTGCCTTCACCGAACACATCGCCGATAGAGAGCTCTTTGCCCAGCAGCGCTTTGGCAGCAGCACTTTTCTGCTCCAGCGAACCACCTAAAGCCATCTCCAGCAGTTTGGGCTTTTTGGCACCCGTCGCTTCGGGAGGAGTTGAAGAAACGAGCAAACGAACATCGCCAAACTCTTTCACCTCGTCGACGGATTTGCTTTTTTTCTTCGGAAGAGGAATCTTGCGAGAAAGATGCGGCGGTAATTTTTCTGCCAGGACGGTAGCGGATTTTCGCCAGCCAAATGGAGATAATGTATAGAAAGCTAAACCCATCACGAAAAGGGGCGGGCATTCAATAATGGTAGTCGCCAGAGAGATGGACTCACCTTTTGTCAGGGAGCGAGGGCCATTATCACGCACGATAGTGTGCGCCATGCCCGCTTTATAGCCAATAAACCCCAACGGTTTAACGGCAGACGAGCTAGCCCAGGAACGAATGCGGGCCGGATTATGCCGCGCCCGTTTTCGAGGCCAAAATTGCAAACTTCCCCGACGGGGATGATGTTTTCTTCCCATAGATTAATACTCAGGAAGCTCGAGCGCTTTTCCGCTCTTGCTTTTTAGCAAGTATTGAAACCAATCACCAGGAAACTCCGCACGTATCGTGCTTTTCTAATCGCCTTTACCGGGTCCCAACAAAGAACGAATCTATGATGGTTCCCTTCTCAGGCACTTCCCCTCAGCTATTTTGTGTGCATCCCTGCCCACCAGTGTAGCTCAGGTTCTGGAGTTCCTGTAACCGAGATTCTTCTTAGGAAGGCAAATCATTTATAAACTTGTCGGTAGAAAAAGAAAGAAAAAATGACCAAAACTATCTTTACCAACATCCTCGGCTGCTTTGTCATCGATGACAATAAAGGGATCATTGAACAAAAACTCTTTGCAGATTATGCCGCGTACAGCCAGCGGGAGGATGTGGAGAAAGCTTTCCGTGCCAAGCACCCTAAAGCCCTTCCTTTTCCTGAGGAAAACTTTCCCACTATTCTGGCACTCTTTGCTGACCAGCGCTATTTTTCTCTGTTCCACGAAAGGAATATCGAGCTAACAAAAGCAGCGCTTAAGGCCGCCGTATCCGACGACGATTTCATTTTTCAAACGATTAGCACCCTGAAAGACTTAGACAAGATCTGCAATATGCTGGCGAAGCGGCTGCGGGAATGGTATGACCTCTATGCCCCGGAAGTGGTTCGAGGCATTGAAAGCCATGCACAGTTCGTAGCTGCGGTTCTGGAGAGGCAGAAATCTGCGGACAGCTTTGGCGCAGACCTGGCGGAAACGGACGTGGCTGAAATGCAGGAACTCGCAAGGAAGATACAAGGCCTCTCGGCCCTGCAAGAGCAGCAGGAAGCGTACTTGGAATCGGTCATGAAAAAACACTGCCCCAATCTGCTCGCTGTAGCTGGAGCAAAGATCGGCGCCCAACTGCTTGATCATGCCAAAGGGCTGAAGCGATTAGCGTTGCTGCCTGCGTCAACCATCCAACTCCTCGGCGCAGAGAAGGCGTTATTTCGCCACATGACGACGGGAAGCCGCAGCCCCAAGTACGGCTTGCTGTACCAGCATCCCCTGGTGCAGAAAGCCCGGCCGAGTGAACGGGGAAAAGTAGCCCGCATGCTTGCGGACAAACTATCACTCTGTGCCCGGCTGGATTTTTTTAAAGGGGGCTTGCATGGGAAGGAATATCTGCAGGAATTAGAAAAGAAACTCGCTGCCAATACTCTCCAAAAACAAAAGAAAAAGAGGGTGCCGAAACCATGAGCCCGAACGCGAGAATCGGAGCGCGACGAGGAGAACGGAGAACAAACGGAAGAGGGCAGGCTCGCAGGCCCAACAAAGACGAGCAGAAAAAAGAAGGCGGAAATTTCGGTCGTACGGAACAGAGCCGCCTTCCCGAACAACAGAAAGAATGGAGCATGCAGCCGCATCATGTTTTTGAACTGTATCAGAAAGGCCGGCACCTGTTCACTAAGAATCTCCTCCCCGGAAAAGCGCCTTTCGCGGAACAGCTCGTCCGGGATAAAGGAGAAGAATATCGACAGATGGACCCCCGGCGCAGCAAGCTCTCCGCACTCGTGCACAAAGGCTGTACGAATGTGGGTATCCGCACAGGCAATATCGTGCTCTATCTCGGCGTCTCTCATGGCTATACTGCCTCTTTTGTTTCTGATATGATTGGCCCTGACGGATTGCTCTTTGGCATCGATCCTGCGCCGCGGGTGATGCGCGATTTTGTGTTCCTGGCGGAAGAGCGGAAAAATATGGCACCGATGCTGGCAGATGCCAATCACCCTGAAGAATACATCAGCAGAGTATGCTTAGCCGACGTCGTGTACCAGGACATTGCGCAGCGCAATCAGGCGGAGATCTTCATCAAGAACTGCCAGCTCTTCCTCAAGAAAGATGGTTATGGATTATTGGCGGTAAAAGCCCGCAGCATTGATGTGACCAAAAGGCCGAAAGTCCTCTTTGAAGACGTGCGCAGGCAGCTGGAGAAAGTGTTTACGGTCATTGATTTCCGCATTCTTGAGCCGGAGCAGAGAGACCATTGCATGATTGTGGTGAAGAAGTGATGAAAAAGTGGAACCTATTTGCTATTGCTTTTTTAAGAGCATTTGCGCTTATTGCTCAGGCGTAGGCTTATGGAGCATCTGGTATGGCACCACTGGGTTTGCCGTCGGCTTCCTCGTTTCTTTTCTGACAAAAAAGAAAAGAAGAATATGTCCCAGCCAGAGCTTGCCTATTCCGACAAAACGGCCATTGTTGTCTAAATTATTGTTGCCGTTGAGGCCGTTATAATTATTGTTGAGGAAGAGCAGGCGGCCCTCCAGAGTAGCCATTTCACTTTCTCAAAGTTCCTTGACAAAGGAACTCCAAAAATCCGAAGATTTTTGTTAGTCACGACCACTTCACACAAAGCCACAGAAATCGAAGATTTCTTGACCAAAAGCAAACGCTTTTCTGTGTGTTGTGGTTGTATGCTCAAAAACGAAGTTTTGGGCACAAGAAAACCTTTGTGGTTTTCTGTGCAGAAGGCTTTGCCTTCTTGCACGCCAAAAATGTTCCATTTTTGAGCGTTTTATAACAGCTAAGCTGCCCTAGTGAAATGGCGTGTAGTTCCAAGCTACTTTTTTACCATCACAAGGATGGAAGCGGCTGGGACAGTTTCTTTTGTAACAACCGGAGGTATAAAATAATTCTTGTTTTGCAGGCTCTATTTTTCGCGCGCCGCCAGCGGCGCTCTATTCAACGATGCGCCTCCGGCGCTACTACCCCGACAAAACGGCCATTGATGCCTAAATTAATGTCGCCGCTGAGGCCGTTATAAAAACTGTTGAGGAAGAGCAGGAGGCCCTGAGGCTGGTGGAAATCTATTTCTCCAAACCGGTGCCAGTTTCCAACATTATGATTTGAGGAATGTTGTGCTTTCTCGAAATAACCTTCCAGATGCTCCAGAGTTCCAACCCTCGCCAGAACCAGTTCATTATTCATGAAATCGCTCTTGGCGTGATATCCAGATGATCGGGATTGGGCAGTTTCTGCGGGCATCCATACTCCATATCTGCCAAAAGGATCAGGAAGGCCCCGCTTCACGTCATCAATGGTGTACAGATTGATACTCTCTCCAGAAGGAAGAACTCCGTTCAATAAAGTATCAAATTCAGCGTCCGTAAGTTTAGCAGCATGCTGCGGCGTAAGGCCTTTACGGTATGCCTGCTTGATTCTCTTCGGTGTCAGAATTCCGCCGCCATGAAGAATAAGAACGACACCTTGTCCTCTACTAACAAGCTTGCCATTCTTATCTATGCCCGCATTTTCCTCAGAGAGGGCAGTAAACCATTTCTGCCAAAGATAGTTACTTGCATCTGCTTGGGCTTTTCCTGCAATCAAATACGGCAAAGAGGCAACGATACCATCATTGCCCATTTCGTTCAGAGCATCTTGCAGAGCAACAGCTACACCAATGTACTTACCACTGGCATCTCGCTCTTCACTGTAAAACATTCTCTCGTTATTGACCAAAGCATCGATGCTGACGGTTCTCTTCAGCACGGGCTGGGGAGTTTGGTTTACAATAGGCTTTGGTGGGGGCTGCTGTCCCGGAGCCCATCCAGTAGCCCGGATATAATCTTCTAAATCTTTATCAGGGATTATTTGTGTCATTGTGTGCTACCATTCATTTTCGCGCGCCGCCTGCGGCGCTCTATTCAACGATGCGCCTCCGGCGCTACTACCCCGACAAAACGGCCATAGTAGTCTAAATTAAGGTTGCCGAAGAGGCCGTTACAACTATTGTTGAGGAAGAGCAGGCGGCCCTGGGGTGTAGAAGCATCTCTTCCTGCGAAAGGATGATAATTGCCTAAATTTCCATTTGAATGTTTTGCTTTCTCATAGAATGCTTCCAGCTGATCGAAAATTCCGGCTGCTCTGGCAATCACTAGTGGATTTTCCAGAAATTCCTTCTTTTGATGATATCCCGACATTGTATCCTGAGCAGTTTTGTACGGCATAACCACACCAAACTGATGAGGCAAGCTAGAGATTCCTGCTTGAACTTCTTCAAGCCTGTACAATGGAAAACTCGTGCCATCAAGAAGCTTTCCTTCAAGCAAAGCAGCAAACTCTTCCTCTCGATACTTGGCGCTATGGTTGAGCAGTCCTTCATCGTAGGCTTGCTGAATCCGGTCTGGAGTAAGAAAGCCTCCACCATGCATCACCACCAGAACCGGCTCTTCTTTGGTGTAGAATGATCCTTTCTTGTCGATGCCAATGTTCTCTTCAGTGAGGGCGGTGTGCCACCTCTGCCAGAAGGCATGTTTTTTATCGGCTTTTGCTTTTGCAGCGATAAACTCAGGCATGTTCGCAACTATGCCGGAACTTCCCGCGTATTCCATTGCCTGCCTCAGTGCAGTTGGCATGCTGGCATTATAAAAAGGTCTTCCGTTCAGGGGCGTTGCGTGGATATTCAATAGCTAGTGCTGTTCTTCCCAGAATCTAAATTTTTCAAGTATGTTTTCAGGAGAACCCAAGTACTTAATCACTTTCTGCTTTACTTTACCTTGTTCATCCCTTTTTCCCTCAACAAGGTAATAATAATTTGTATTGCCAATTTTTTTGGTTCGTATAAACACCATCACTCGCTTTCATAGGCACAACTAATATTTAAATCTTGGGGATATTAGTTTAATAAAAATTACTAGGCACAACAGAAAGGGGATTAAAAAGAGAGGTGATAGATGTGCCAGAACTTCCAAACAAAGAATTTCGCGCCATGGTCCCCCTTCTCCGTGAGAAGGGGTTCTACGAGCACGAGGAACCTTGTGCTATCTCGTGGCCAGAATATAATGAATCTCAGACTGAAGCAGCAGCAGAAACACTAGAGTTTATCCAAACTATTGTTGACGAAGCAGATTATCTGAATACTGTTGGTAAAGTAGGAAAACCACTTACTGATCCCAAGACACTGGCCAAAGCAGTATTAGCTTGTGAAGCTTTGGGCTTCACTGAGCGGAACGCTCAGGGATGGTTGAAGATAATCGGCCCTTTCTTAGGAATACGTGAGCATCTGGACGACAGAACTGTTGGTGATGCGTATGACAAGCCAGAGGTCCTCCATATTCTCAAACAAGTGTTTGAGAAGACTAGGGATTCCGATGGAATTCTATCTGGTGATGGCACTGGTTTGGAAACTAGCAGAAAGCAGAATTATGAGAGTAATAAGAAAACTGGAGAATATATGACCAGTATTGTGGATTCTCGCGAGATTGTACAAGCGTTTGATACGAGTGGGGAGCAGGAATGTAAAGCCATGCACAAACTCATTGAGAAAGTATATGGCGGTAGCCTGCGTCTCGACGCAGGCTTTAACGACAGAGAATTGGTTAGGAAAATCGCTGAACGAGGTATGATACCATATGTTTTTCCAAAAAGCAACAATAACCTAAATGGTTCTCTTGCATGGAAAAGCATGTATCTTGAACTATTTTACGATGTGATCCACTGGCTGACAGAATATCACCAGCGCAGTCATGCTGAGAGTTTTCATTCCAGTTTTAAAGCAGTATATGGAATGATTACCAAAAGAAGAGTTACCTCTAAGCTAAGTCAGGTCACGGCAAGGATTATTTTGCATAACAGGAGTAGACTATCGTACTTCAAGAAGCTGGCTAAAGCCAGCTAATATCCACGCAACGCCTAAAGTATGGCACAATTCAGAAAGTGAGTGATAAATAAATAAAGCAGTAACCATTTTGTTTGATTGGAAAAGCAACCAAATTGAGGTGTTACTGCAATGACTGAAATACAACTGAATTTTAATAACATTTCGGATTCTGACAGTATCTCCGAAGCAATAATGATTAACGGTTTTTCTTCTAATCTTTCTTGGTTCCCGCAAAGAACTATACTTCCGATCAGGTAAAAATCCTACTAAACTACGCTTTCAGATTTTTAAAGTACGATCTCTTTTGATTTTCGACCAGACTTTTACAGGTCTTATGCATCTCAATCAGAAATTCTTTGAAACTCACCTCCTCTTTGTAAAAGCAAACCCATTGGGTTTGCAACATTTGTTCAAACATGAACAAAAAATATCTTATTCTCATTTCAGTCGATTTACACTTTATTCTTGCTTCATCTTGAACTCGAAATCCCGTCTCAATTCTCCAGCGTTTTCGATATGTTCTGATCATCTCTTCAAGAGCAATGGTATCAATATTGGTTGCAAAGACCCAATCAAAATATGTATCTGCTCTTCGGCTGTAAATTTGCTTCATAAAAGTGAGATAAAATTCGAATTTGTAGTTGCTCTTATCTTTGTTTACTTCGCCATTCCACAAAACAGTAAATTTCTCTCCCTCTTCCAGAGGAAAAAGGATTTCTTTCTTGTCATGGTGTTTTGGGACAAAGATGAGGAAAGGATATTTGAGTTGAATGAGTTCATACATCAAATCTTTGTCGTAGAATCCTCGGTCAAAGAGGAGAAGTTTAATTTCGCCCAGCAGGGGTTTGATCAGAGTAAGCATATGGGAGATGACATAACTTTTGTAATGACCAAGCTGAATGGGAAGCGACAAAAGTGGAATCTTCTGCGGAATATCGTCACTAACGATACTGCACGTAAGAAACTTGAATTTGCCAGTGATGGCACCGGTCTTTTTCCAGCCATGGATATCCAAACCTTGCACATCACCATAAAATTCCTCGTCAGTATAATCAAAAGCAAGAACAAATTCTTTGTTCTTCCAGCTAAATTTATCTGAGAGTCGTTTGATGTAATCGAGATAGGAGTAGGTAGTCATTTCACTTAATCCTTCTCGAAGCCGTAAATACAAAGTGTCTGCTTTATTGCCAACTGTTTCAACATAAGTATTATACACAGCTGCATCTAAAAGCGGCTCTGATAATTCAAAGCCGCTTATTGTGTGTATTTCTCGTTTTGTACCTAAACTATTATTGGTAAAATAGCGCAAAGAATGGATCAAAGATACGGTGCGTTCACGATTCATACCCTAAAAATCAGACCGAAGCTTAAAGGTTTTTCTTACCACTCAAAAAAGGTACTTCTCATTCGGAGATACTGTGAAAGGGAGAGACTCTTAAGAAGGAGTAACGACACAGAGGAAAAAGCTATTCCAGAGAAGGTTCAGGCATCTGGCCCGTATTCTCCATCTTTTCATCTCCTACCCCTCGCAATTTCTGCGCTTTCTTCCGGGCAATTCTCAATGCGAGATGCAGCGGCTCGGGCAATTTATGCGGCGGAACGATGGTGGTCGGAATGATCTGCTGCACGGTGCTTAAAGAGACGAGATGGCCGGGCGAGGCATACAGCGGATTCGCGTGCTCTTTGGTTTTAAGAGCATAGCCCAGCGTCTTTTCCTGCATCTGCACTTTTCCATCAATAACCGTGCCTAAATGCAAAGTCTCGCTGATGCCGATCGTCGGCACATTCAGCGCCAAGCCCAGATGGGAAGCTATGCCAAGACGGCGCGGATGCAGGATTCCCGTGCCTTTGACGAGTAAAACATCGGGCTCTTTCTCGAGCTGGTTGTATGCCTCGATGATGACCGGCATTTCCCGGTATGCTTCAAAGCCCGGATGGTATGGCAAGGGATTGGGCAGGAGGGAGGTCTTTTTTTCGAGCAGTTTCAAAGAAGGATAGTCGCAGACGATGACTGCAGCAAGCAGTTTCTGGCCGACAGTGGCGCAGGCTGCTCCGCCGATCGTTTTTATGGCCGTAAAGCCATCTTTCAGCACTACTTTTGGTGCTAATTTCAATTGCTCTCTTTTGAGTTCGACTAGGTTCATGAGTCACCGGCTTTTCTATTAGAAGCTTCGGAGTACTTTTCTTTATAAATTTTTCTTTAAATAACTACTTTCAAGTAAACTCGGGAACGGGAAAAAAGGATGGGCTTCAGAAAAAGATATGTAGCACCTGCTTCTCCCGCTGGACTTTCATCTCCGGCACGTACTTCTCCAGAACAAAGCGGCTTTTCTGCTTCTTAAAGACAAAGTGCTGGACGCGCATATTGTCAAACATATAGTCTTTAAATTGCGTGTTATACAGATCTTCGACGAAGTAAACGCCATTTTTCGGCCGGTCGAAAACGAGCGTAAACAACGCAGCACAGACGCCGATGGCCACTTGCGTATACGTCGCATTGCTGCCAAT
>JAUYQE010000056.1 GCA_030695605.1 Nanobdellota archaeon | reverse complement strand
TGAGCGTGCATCTCCGTGATGGCGCTTTTCCGGTAGCGAAGCGCGGCAAGCCGGGCAAGTGGGTGATGGCGCAGCTCAGCGATGCTGTTCTTCGGAAAGAGCAGCTCCGACGCATGAGCAAGCAGATTATGGAAATGGCCGCGTTGCGTGACGATAGTTTCATTGAAATCGAGCGGGAAGGCAGCGCTGTAGTGCAGCTGGGAACTTACCGTATCGTTATTACGCAGCCGCCGTTCAGCGATGGCTGGGAGATTACTGCCGTAAGACCAGTCGCCAAGCTGGATTTAGATGATTATCAGCTAGACGAGCGCTTACGCGTTCGCTTAACGGAGCAGGCTTCTGGCGTATTGGTGGCAGGAAGCCCCGGTGAAGGAAAAACCACTTTAGCCAGAGCGTTGGCAGAATATTTTGCGGCGCGGGGCAAGATTATCAAGACCGTGGAAAGCCCTCGGGATATGCTGCTGAGCAGCAACATTACGCAATATTCTTTGAGCCATGGAGAGCGCGGCGAGATTCACGATGTGCTGCTGCTCAGCCGGCCGGATAAGACTTTCTTTGATGAGATGCGGAATACGGATGATTTTTTGCTCTATACGGATTTACGCTTAGCGGGCATTGGGATGATCGGCATTGTGCATGCCACGGCGCCCGTCGATGCGATTCAGCGGTTCATCGGAAGAATTGATCTCGGCATTATCCCGCAGGTGGTGGATACCGTGGTTTTTGTGCAGGGCGGGCAGATTGCCAAAGTGCTGGAGCTTGCGATGGTGGTTAAAGTGCCCAGCGGCATGGTGGAAGCGGATTTAGCCCGGCCTATCGTTGAAATCCGTGATTTTACCGGTGGCATCTTGCTGTACGAAATGTATTCTTATGGAGAGCATACGGTGGTTGTTCCCGTGGGCAAGAAAGAGCGCAAGCCGGTATGGCATTTTGCAGCGGAGCAGCTGAAAGATTATTTCCACAAGTACAGCCCGCATTGCGAGCTGCAGTTCATTGATGACCGGCATCTGAAGCTTTTCCTGCCGGACAAAGACATCCCCCGCGTTATCGGCACGGGAGGCAGCGAGATTAAAAAGATTGAGGCAGAGTTAGGGCTGCATGTTGAGGTGCAGCCTTTGCGTGCTTCTTCAAAGGAGACGGCTTCTTTTGATGCGGAGTTTGATGGCAGCTATATCCGCCTGTTTGTGGACCGTGCGTTGCGGGATGAGGAGGTCGCGTTATGCCATGGCGATGAAGTTCTGGTGCAGGCCCGGGTAAGCAAGAAAGGATTGATCAAGATTCAGCGGCGGGGTGCGGTGGGAAAATCTGTGGAGCAGGCGTTGAAAGAAAAACGGCTCTCGGTACGTAAAGTTTTATAAATCTCCTTTCTTTTTTGTCTCTCCATGAGTGAGGCAACTACTGAGCAAAAAAGCGATGGCGTTCGGGCTGAGAAAGAGATTCTTTCCGGCGTTCTCAGCAAAGGGTCTGAGAAAGCCATGGGCAAAGAAGCAGAAAATCTGCTTTTGGCAAATGAGCAGCACTTTCTTCCCACTGTAGAGCTCTTGCAGGAAGAGAACCGCCTGCTGCAGGTTACGATGACCCGCCTGCAGGAAGAGACGGCGCTCTTGCGGGAGATGTATACCCATGCGTATCAGGAGCTCTCTAACTTTAAAAAGCCGGCATTGCTGGTGGCCGATGTTACGGGGATGCAGCAGGGCAAAGCTATCATCCGGCTGCCGAATGGGAACAAGTTCTATTGTTATGTTGCCAAAGGGGTTCCCGAACTGCACTGTGGCGACTCGGTTCTGGTTGACCAGAAGAACCTGAATGTGGTGGAGAAGATTGCCTTAACCGATATGTTTGATGTCGAGAAGTTTGTCATTATCGAAAAGCCGCAAGAAAGCTGGTCGCTGATCGGCGGCCTGCAGGATGAGATGCATGAAATCAAAGAAGTCATTGAGCTGCCGCTGCTGCAGCCGGAGCTGTTTGAGAAAGTGGGGATAAAGCCGCCCAAAGGAGTCTTATTATATGGCCCGCCGGGGACGGGGAAAACCTTATTGGCCAAAGCGGTGGCGAACAGCACCCAAGCGACGTTTATCCAAGTGGTCGGCTCAGAACTCGTGCAGAAGTTTATCGGTGAAGGGGCCAAGCTCGTGAAAGAAATTTTTGCTCTGGCGCGGCGGAAAGCGCCCGCCATTGTCTTTATCGACGAGATTGATGCTTTGGCTGCCACGCGCATCGATCTCGGCACGTCCGGCGAGCGGGAAGTGAACCGGACCTTCGTGCAATTGCTGGCGGAGATGGACGGCTTCAAGCATCTGGACAATGTGAAAATTATTGGGGCGACCAATCGGATCGACATTCTGGATTCCGCCGTACTTCGCCCGGGAAGGCTTGATCGGCTGATTGAAGTGGGCTTGCCGAATGCTGACGGGCGATTGGAAGTATTACAGATCCATACTCGGGATATGAATTTGAAGCGGGTGAAGCTGAAAGAAGTGGCGGCGCAGACGGAAAACTTTAGCGGTGCAGAAATCCAGGCGGTGTGTACGGAAGCTGGCTATTGCGCCATTCGGGAACATCGGGAGCATGTAACGCAGCAGGACTTCCTGGCTGCCGTTGAGAAAGTGCAGCTGGGCGAGGAAGATGATGGGGAACAAGGTTTGTTTGGGTAGGATTTTTCTTTAGAAGAGTTTCTTTTTCATTGACGAACTGCTGCTGCATCGCACTCTCTAGATTTGCTTGGTCAGTTCCATTGCGGCTTTTCTGATATCTTCAGCTTCATATAACGCTCTGCCGACAATGGCATGCCAGGAATCTCCCGCTTCTTGCGCAGCATCTGAAATTGAACCGCCTTGGGTTATGAATCCCGGGGCGTAGAACGTAGGGGGGAAGCCCTGGGCCTCTAATGCTTTTCTTATTTTTCGGATTTCTTCCGGCCGGTTTCCCGGAACAACGAAATCGCAAACCCCTGCTTCTGAGGCCGTGAGGTACATGTCCAGAATGGCTTCGTCAGCTATATACCCCCCTTCGCTGCGGAGATATTTTCTATGGGTCATCAATCCGCCGACGATGACCCCTAAATCCTCTTCCATTGCTGCATCAATCCAGGCTCTTTCTGTTTCCGGCCCGGCTTGGGGGAGCAGGATAATCGCATCGATGCCGGCTTGTTTTACCGTTTTTGCGAACAGTTTTCCGGTGTCTGGGATGTCCGTTCCCGCCTTTTGATGGTCGTAGATAAGCGGTTTTTCCGTATACTTCCGAGCAATTTCTACGGCTCTTGGCAAGCCATACCCTAATCCGAGCAGAAATCCAATTTTATAGGCTCCAATGGCCTCGATATCGGCGGTTGCCTGGAGAATTTTCTCATACACTTCTA
>JAUYQE010000118.1 GCA_030695605.1 Nanobdellota archaeon | reverse complement strand
CTGGAGCAATCCGTTAGCCTTAAGCAGTACCTTAAGCAAGCGGGAGCTGGAAGAGCTGCGCAGCGGCTGGGATTTGGTATTAGATATCGACTGCAAAATATTTGAATATAGCAGAATCTGCGCGGATCTGGTCGTGAAGTTTCTGCGCTATTGCGGCATTGAGAAAGATGCACTTTCCATTAAATTCAGCGGCAATAAAGGCTTCCATATCGGCGTGCCGTTCGAAGCGTTTCCTGCTTCCGTCAACGACATACCGACGGTACAGCTCTTCCCGGAAGCCCCGCGAAAGATCGCTGCATATGTCAAAGAGAATATCAAAAAAGAATTAGGGAAACGCATCTTGGCATATGAGCAGAACAACTTTGCTGCGGTCAAAGAGAAAGTAGGCTTAGCAGAAGCAGAGCTCTTGGCCTTTGAAAAGAATGCGCTCGGTGATACTGTTCCATCGCTTTCCGTCGAGAAATTCCTGGAGATCGACACCGTCTTGCTGGCGTCCCGGCATCTCTACCGCATGCCCTACAGCCTGCATGAAAAGTCTGGCTTGGCAAGCGTGCCCGTGGATTCGGAAAACATGCTGCAATTCGAGAAAGAGCTGGCCAAGCCCGAACGCATCGGAGCACCCTTTTTTCCTTTTCTTTCCCGGAACGTTTCTGGAGAAAGCGCCCGGCAATTGCTGCTGCAGGCGCTGGACTTTAAGACAAAAGTTGAGGAGGAAAGAGAAAAACCAGCCACGAAAGCAGCGTACGACGAAATCCAGATCACTTCCGCGATCCGGGAAGAGTTCTTCCCACCCTGCATGAAACTCATTAATAATGGATTAGCCGACGGAAAAAAGCGGGGATTGTTCTGCTTCATCAATTTCTTAGGCAAGATCGGCTGGAATCAGAAAGAAATTGTTGATTACACCACCGCCTGGAATGCCAAAAATCCCGAGCCTTTGCGGGAAGTCTATCTGAAAGGCCAACTGGCTCACTTCATTCCCGGGCAACGGCTACCGCCAAACTGCGACAATGAAGCGTACTGCAAAGGCATCGGCGTCTGCCAGCCGGACAGCTTCTGCAGCCGCATCAAGAATCCAGTCAATTACACGATACTCAAATGGCGGCGGGTGCAGGAAGAAAAGCAAGAAGCGGAAGAAAAGAAAAGGGAAAGAAAAGAAGAAAAAGAAGAAGAGATCAGGAAAAGAAATACAGAAAAAGAAGAGCGGGAAGAGAAGAGAGAGAAAAGAAACAATGCGGACAATACCAAAGAAACAGCGGAGAATGCTCCGAGAAATTCTGAGTCGCAAAACGAGAGCTAAAAACTTTTAAAGAGCGTCTTTTACTGGATGCGCCATGACTGGAAAAAAATTTCGTGCTGAAGGGGAACCCGGAAGAAAAAAAGAAGAAACCACTCTAGATCCCCTTGATGCTTACTTCGACTCTTTGCCCGATGACGTGCTTCCCGAGAATGAGCAGCGAGAGTTGGCCAGGGAGATGATAGCCTCTCGGATCAGCCTTTATGCCACAACTTATTGCACGCTGGAAGCGATCTGCGGCTCTGACGCGAAAGAGAGAAAACATCTTTTTTCAGCAATAAAGAGGGGCATGCAGGAGTTGCTTGATGAAGTCTATCAGTCAGGAACACGAATGAAGCAAACCCGCGAACGATACCAGCAGGCACAGCAATTATACGATTTTTTTAGAGATGCGCCTGCGAAACACGGCCTTTCGACGCAGCACGAGCAAAGAGCGGAGTTCGCCAGCGCTGCCCTCAAAAAGATATATGCCCCCGAAGAAGCGGTTTCTTTTCTTCGGCAGTATGTACTCCAGCGAAGAAAAAGCGCTTCCCCCGATGAAGCCAGCTTTTTAGATGGCTCTTTCCAGGAGTTTGAGAAAGCGGATAATCATTTTATTCCTCTCCGGAACCGGCTGGCGGAAACGCAGCTGCGGCTGGTGGTCTGGGCTGCCAAGAAGTATCGGGGCAGAGGCCTCGACCTTATAGAACTGATCAGCGAAGGGAATACGGGCCTGCTGAAAGCCTTGGAGACCTATGACCCGAATGACCCGAGCGGCACAAAGCTTTCCACCTACGCTACTTTCGGAATTCGCTTTGCCCTCTGGCGGGCTCTGCAACATCAAAAGGACGTTATTCACCTCTCTGAGCACCGGCAGTATGATCAGCGATGCTTAGAGCGAACCATACGGTCTTTAGGACAGCATTTGGGCAGGTCTCCGGAGATGGAAGAAATTGCTGCAGCCATGGATATCAGTCTCCAACAACTGCAAAACATTTACGAACTCCCAAAACAGCCCCTTTCGCTCGATGTTCCCTGCGCGTGGGAGGACGGGCCAGGCGAACCGTTCGAACAGGTGGTTTCAGCAAGAGCCCTGGACGGCTCAGCTCCCAAAAGTGTAGAAGATACTATCGTCGAGACTCTGGACCGACAGAAAATCCGCGTTCTTCTGGATCGCCTGGTTGACCAAAAAAAAGTAAATCCCCGGGACAAACAGATCTTCTCCCGCTATAATGGCCTGCAGGGCCAGAAAGAAGAGACGTTAGAAAGCCTGGGAATAGAATTTGAACTCACCCGCGAAGGGATCCGGCAAATTAATCTAAAGGTTTTCAGACGATTACAGGAACGTGTGCAAAAGAATGCTCCCGAAGATGAGGACGGATGAAAGGGTGTAGTTAGATTAGCTCCCGTCTTAGCCAGTTCGTGGGCTCTCCGAGCAGTGCGAGGAAAGCCCCACTTGAGAATTTCGCCTATCCTCAGAAACGCAAAGCGTTTCTGGGACGTTACAAGCTTCGCTTGAAACAGGATACTGACCAAAGAAAGCTTTATAAATAACCCCCCGTTTTTGACTCGTGCAAGTCCGAGTTCACGCGCCATATAGGACTGCGCTGTGTGCGTTCTTGCAGTTTTATCATGGCAAAACAGGAATTTCCCGAAAATTTCAAGCATATCGTCCGCGTTGCCCAGATGGACCTCCCGGGAGAAAAGCAGATTCGCATTGCTCTTGCCATCTTGAAAGGCGTTGGCGTGAATCTTGCAGATGCTGTTTGTGCCCTGGCCAAAGTCCAGAAAACACAACGAACTGGCCTCTTGACCAATGAAGAAGTGCAGCGCCTCAATGATATTCTGAAAGATCCTTTGCAGCACGGTATCCCGATCTGGATGGCCAATCGCCGGAAGGACTTTGAAACGGGAAAAGATATGCATCTGCTCTCCGGAGCATTACAATTTGCCCAGGAGAACGATCTCAAGCGCCTGAAGAAAATCAAGACCCTGCGCGGCGTGCGCCATATCCGTGGCTTGACGGTGCGCGGACAAAGAACCCGATCAAATTTCAGAAAGAACAAAGGAAAAGTTGTCGGCGTTACCAAGAAAAAAGTTGTCCCGGGAGCAGCAGGCGGAGAGAAAGAGAAGAAGTAAAATAAAGACGATACCAAAAACGCATTCAAAAAATAAACAATGGGAGACCCAAAAAAATTCCGGAAGAAGTACGAAACTCCAGCGCATCCCTGGAATAAAGCAGCCATAGAAGAGCAAGGAAAAGTTCGCAAGGAGTACGGCTTAAGAAACCGCCGGGAGATTCTGCGGGTAAGCTCCTTCCTCAGAAAGTACAAGAAATTGGCCAAGAAGCTCATCGGCAGGGCAACCGAGCAGGGAGAAAAAGAAAAGCAGCAGATCATGGGAAAGCTGCTCCGCCTCGGCTTGCTGAAGCCCGGCGCGATCCTTGACGACATCCTGGGCCTGCAGCTCAACAATGTTATGGACCGCCGCCTGCAAAGTGTTGTCTATAGAAAAGGCTTGGCAAGAACCATGTCGCAAGCCCGGCAGTTCATCACGCACCGGCACGTCCTCGTAGGCGAGAATGAAATTACCACGCCGACGTATCTCGTTTCCCTCGAAGAAGAAGCACAGATCCGCTTCAAAGAGAATTCCACTTTAGCATCGGAAGACCATCCGGAACGCGCCCGGGTGCAGAAGGGAACGCCAGAAGAGAAGAAGAAAGAAGCTGAAGAGGGAAAGAAAGAAAGCAAAGAAGAAAAAGGAAATAGAAAAGAAGAGAAAGAAGCGGTGAAGAATACTGAAGAGAAAACGGAAGAACCACAAACCGAAAAGGTACAAGCATCATGAAAATTTCAAAACGGCTGGCAAAAGGACTTATGTTGGTTGGAGGAGTAGGCGTGCTTGGGACTATTGTTTTTGGAGGAGTGGAAGGTGCCAGAATAGAACGTGAACTGCAGAAGGTAGGGATATATCGCTTGAATGAAATTGCTGCAGAGCAACAAAGCATGCTGCCAGCGCTGGGCTTATGCTATACGGGTTATGTAACAACGGGCTCATCTACTCAGTACTGCACTGACTTAGTGTCTCAATATCTTGTGCTCCGACAGGAACATGACGCGTTGACAAATGTTCCGGCATACCGGGCC
>JAUYQE010000110.1 GCA_030695605.1 Nanobdellota archaeon | reverse complement strand
TGGTGTTAGCCTCGTAATGAGATTCGTACTAGTTACATTCTCTGGTATTGCTATTTTTGAAAGCCATTTTTCTGGGCGTCATTCCGTAGATTCTTCCACAGTGTTTTCTATTGGGCTACTCAGCATTGATGGAGCTTGGTATTTTTCAACAAATTCATTCCATGCTGGTCTCGCCACAAAATAAATGATTGCTAAAATCCCAAGAGCAAGAGCGATATTAACTTTAGCCTCTTGATAATTGATTGCAGCTCGGGCTTTGAGGATTTCCTCTCCTGTAGGAAAGTAATCAGTTAATTCTCCTCCCTCAACAGTTACTTCTCCTCCCTCGAGGGTGTACTCAATTCCATACTTCAGTGCTTCTGTCATTTTCTTTCCTCCAGAGTTCTATTCTCTTCCTTTGCCTCACTCCATCTGCTCCACAATCTTCTTGACGTCAAGCTCTCCACCTTTGGTTTTTGAAACATCCAGATGATCTTCCCCATACGCAAACTGGACAATCTTGCCGCTGGCATCCCGCACGGAACCGTCATAATCTACTTTCAAGTCCTGCATGGCATTGGACAATCTTCTGTACAAATATCCGGATTTCGGCGTTCTTAACGCCGTATCCATCAGGGCGTCCCTGCCGGTCATAGCGCCGAAGAAATATTCATGCGGCCGCAACCCGCTTTTAAAGTTGTTCTTGATAAATCCTCTGGCCGTAGCGCTCAAATCCCCACGCTTGAAGTAGGATAACGTCCTTCCCCGGAAACCATGCTCAATGCGCTTCCCGCGCAAGGCCTGCTGGCCGACGATGGCCGTCATCTGGGCAATATTCAACACATTCCCCCGGGAACCGCAGCGGGCCATGACCGTTGCCGCGCTATCCCGGACTTGCTTCATGGCGACGTCGCCGCTCTTGTTTCTGGTTTTATTAAGGACTTCCATGATGCGCAACTCTAACGTCTCTACAAGTGTTCTGCCAGGCAAAGACTCCAGTTTTCCTTCATGAAAGCGATCAATGAGCGCCAAGGTCTCTTTTTCTGCTTCAGCAATAATTCTCTGGATCTCTGCTTTCGTCTCCGCAGGCAAGTCCATGTCACTCACGCCGATGCTAAATCCTCGTCTGGAAAGCACGGCAATGCCCAGCTTGGAGATTTTCCCTAAGAGCTCTGCAGCATAGGCTGGCCCATAGGTCTCATAGATGTTCCGCAGCATCAGGCCGCTTTCCTGACCCAGATTGGCTTTGTCCATGAGGCCAGAGGTGAGTACGCCATTCTTGATGCGCACTTCACTGCCACTCCTATCGGTTCCTGAAAAATTAAAGTCCGCAGGAAGCAGGACGGAAAATACTTCCCGACCATCCAGCTTCTCTTTGTTGGGCAAGCGGGAAAAGTCACGGACGCCACAGGTATACAATAAGTCAATGGCTTCAGGCCGCTGCAGGATCAGCTCTTTCGTCAGCAGGTAATTTCCCGTGATGCCATCGTGGATGCAGCCGACCACGCTCAGGCCGTACCGCGGGCTGATTAACTGGGTTTCCACCAGCATGAGCACTTCTGCTTCCGCGCGGGCTTCTTCCGTCTGCGGGACATGAAAGTTCATTTCGTCGCCGTCAAAATCTGCGTTATACGGATTGCAGACGGCAGGATTCAGGCGGAACGTCCGTGCAGGGAGCACTTTCACCCGATGGCACATCATGCTCATGCGGTGCAGGGACGGCTGCCGGTTAAAGAGAGCAGTATCTCCATCAATAAGATGGCGCTCGACGATATAGCCCGTCTCGAGCTCGGTCAAAATCTCGTCTTTCGTTTCTGCCGTGATAGTCTTTCTTCGGCCATCCGGCTTAATCACATAGTTCGCACCAGGATAGAGAAGCGGGCCCCGTTCGACAAAGGCGCGGAGATGGGCTTTATTCCATTCCGTTACGCGTTCTGGCACCGTCAAGTTCATGGCAATTGCGAGGGGCACGCCCACTTCGTTCAAGCTAATGAGCGGATCGGGGCTGATGACGGTTCTCGCTGAAAAGTCCGTTCTTTTTCCCGCCAGATTGTACCGGATACGGCCATCTTTACTTTTTATCCTGCTGCTCAGTGTCTTCAGGATCTGCCCGCCGCGATGCCGCGCCGGGGGCAATTGTGACACTTCATTGTTGAAGAACGTCGTCACGTGATACTGCAGCAAATCCCAGAGGTCTTCGATAATGACCTCAGGAGCGCCGGCATTGATATTTTCGAACAGCCGCTGGTTGATGCGTACGATATCGCCCAGCTTATGGGTCAGATCGTCTTCGCTGCGCTCCCCACTTTCCAGCGTAATGCTCGGCCGGATGGTTACCGGAGGAATGGGCAGCACCGTCATGATCATCCATTCCGGGCGGAAGCCGGAAGCAAAGCCAAAGAGCTGAACATCCTCGTCAGACACTTTTTCCAAGCGGGCACGAACTTCAATGGGGCTTAAGCGGATATCGCTTTCGTAAAAAGAGTAGGGTTTTTCCAGGCGGATCTTTTCCTGCTTTTCCTGGCAGTGCGGGCATTTGTCTTTTACTTTGAATTTTGTGACGAGCGCTTTTACTTTTCTGCGCCGGGCCTCAAAGCCTTCTTCCTCGCTCACTTTGTTAAGGAGCACCAGATAGCGCTTGGCTTTTTCTTCCGGCATGAGAATGCGGCTGCAGTACTTGCAGGTTGATTTTAAGAGGTCAAAGACCGGCCGTACAAAGTTGATATGAATGACCGGCCGAGCTAATTCAATATACCCAAAGTGCCCGGGGCATTCTTTCAATTTCTGGCCGCACGTTTTACAGCGCAAGCCGGGATCGATAACGCCCAAGCGGAGGTCCATCAAGCCGCCGTCAACCGGATAGCCTTCTTGGTCGTAAAGCTCTGGTGTTACGACTTTAGCAGTAGCTAAAGCAGCAATCTGCTTGGGTGAAAACAAGCCAAAGTCCATGCGGGAAATTTTCTTGTGAACGGGGCGATCCATGGTTATCATTTTTTGCTTTTTCTCCTTGTTTTTCAGGCTTTCTTGTTTTCTTCTTATTCAGTCAGTATTTTGTTCAGTATTTTGTCGCTAAGTTTATTTTCGGATAAATGTTCAGGCTGCGCACTTCATCGAGCAGCAGCTTGAATGCATAGCTCATCTCCACGTAATTGATAATGATATCTTCACCGCACATCATGCAGTACCGCCTATTTTTGTAATGGTCTTCGATGGCCACCAAACCACATTTCTCGCAGACCGGAACGACGATACTGTCGGAGCTGAAGCGCTCTTTGAGCAGCAACGACGCGCCATGAGCGATGAAGGTGTCTTTCTCCATTTCTCCCAAGCGCAAGCCGCCTTCTTTAGCTTTACCTTCCGTCGGCTGCCGAGTGAGCAACTGTATCGGCCCTCGGGCGCGGGACTGGAGCTTGTTCGCTACGAGATGGCGTAGCCGGAGATAATACATATTGCCGACGAAAATCTGGGCCAGCATGCGCTTTCCCGTTCTTCCATCGTAGAACACTTCCTTGCCATTCTCTTGGAAGCCATGCGAGAGGAGCTCTTTTCGAAGCACTTCTTCGCGTTCCCCTTCAAAAAGCGTGCCATCCACAAAGCGGCCGGAAAGGGCCGCAACTTTTCCGCCAACAAGCTCGATGAGATGCGAAATAGTCATACGCGAGGAAATACCGTGCGGCGTGAAAATAAGGTCCGGCACAATGCCCGACGTAGAAAATGGAATATCCTGCGGAGGCACCAGCATGCCGACGACCCCTTTTTGCCCATGCCGGGACGTAAACTTATCACCAATTTCGGCGATGCGCTCTTCGCGGAGGCGCACTTGAATAAGCCGATTTCCTTCATCGTTCTCCGTGAGTACCACAAAGTCAGCAATCCCCTCCTCGCCATGCTTCAAGGTGACGGAACTTTCCCGATGTGTCGAGCCGGCCAAGTTATATTCATCCATGCCGCTCAGGAAGCGCGGCGGGCTGGTTTTTCCAATGACGACGTCGCCCTGGGAAAGCTTGGCTTCTGGATGGACCAGGCCGTCTTCTTCCAGGAAGCGATAATCGCGCTCGCTGCGGTAGCCTTTGACTTCTTTATCCGGAATGCGGATCTCATCGACCAAGCCGCCGGAGTAGCGCAGCTCTTCAGCGCTCATGGGGCGGAAGTACGTGCTTCTGGCCAGGCCCCGTTCGACAGACGCCTTATTGAGTATGACCCCGTCTTCCATGTTATAGCCGTCGTAACACATGATAGCCACAATCATGTTCTGCCCGGCTGGATGGTCCTCATAGCGGATCACCTTGTGCAGGCTGGTGTTCACCAGCGAAAGCTGCGGATAATGGAGTATATTAGCATCCATGTCCATGCGCAACAGATAATTTGCTGCATAAAAGCCCAGGGCTTGCTTCTGGTTCTTGCTGCCGATGATTAAACGGGAGGGCTGGTTGAAGTCACTGAACGGAACCAGAGCAGAAGTCAGGCCGCTAATCGCGCCGGGAGTCACTTCCAGATGGGTATGTTCCGGAGTAAGCTCTTCTTCTATAGAAGCGACGAGCGCATTTTCTTCTTCCGCGGCATCAAGATATTCGATAACGCCCTGCCGCACCAAGTCAAACCAGCTTAATTCGCCTTTGGTCAGCTGTTCAATATGCTTTTCTGTTACTAAGGAACGCCCTTCTTTCACGACAATTAAAGGCCGTTGCGCACGGCTGCTTTCAGAAAAGACGTGGACTTCGTGCGTCGCTTCGTCATAACTTACGTTCACCTGCTCGGATAATTTTCCTTTGCGGCGCAAGTCCTTCAGCTCACTAGCAAAAAGTGCGGCATCTTCAACCGTTCCAATATACCGGGAATTAAAGTATACTTCTGCCATCTTAGATACCTTGCAATCCTATGGTTTTCAACTGCTCGAGGACGGCGCGTTCATCAACTTCCTGGGAAACCGAACAGAGCATCGCCAGATTCTTGCGCAGGCCGATGTTCGTTCCTTCTGGCGTTTCAATGGGGCATAATCTTCCAATGTGCGTACAATGCAACGCCCGTGCACTAAAGTTTTCCTGTGAGGTGGAAAGGGGGCTGACAACCCGCTGCAAATGAGAGACCATATCCAAGTAGTTCGTCCGGCTCATGCGCTGCGCGATGCCTTGCCGGCCGCCGACCCACTCTCCGGTTGCGAGCGCAGAATACAGCCGGGAGGTGAGCAGCTTTTCCCGGATAATGACCCGGATGCTGGGCATTTTTCCCCGCTTGATAATGCGCTGGAAATTGTAGAGGATATCACCAACGAGCACTTTGAAATTCACGCGAAACAAATCCAGGAGCAGTTCGCCGCTCAGGCGCAGGCGCTTGTTCATGTAATGGTCCTTATCGTCGGGCCGCCGCCGCCCTAAGCTGACTTCCAGGTATTTCTTGAGCATCTTGCACAGATTTCTGGCTTTCACCAGCCGCTCGCTGGTGGTCATGCCAATATTGGGAAGCAGGTACTTGTCCAGCATCTCTTTGGTCCGCTCTAGGCGAATTTCCCGGGATTGGCCAGCACCCAGGCGCTTGGCAATATAGTCCATGGCATCTTCCTGCGTCTTAATCTCCACAAATTCGAACAAGTTGAGCAGGACTTCTTCGTACATCTTCTCCGAAGAAATGGCTTTCATGATCTCTTCATCTTTCACTAAGCCCAGTGCTTTCAGAACGATAATGAGCGGCGTGTTTTTGACGCGGGTAAACGTCAGGTAATAGATGCCATCTTTTTTCCGATCCAAAGCATGGGGAATTTTGTATGATCCACGTGCCGCAAAGAACCGCCCATGGAATTCTTTTTTCGTGTCTTCTTCGACGACAAAATTGTTGGCGGCCAGATCTTCAACATTAACAATAACTTTTTCCGTACCATTGATGATGAAATAGCCGCCCGGATCGCCGGGGTCTTCGCCGTGCTTGATCAGGTCTTCGATCTTCAGACCATCTAAGTGGCAGAACTTGCTTTTCAGCATGATGGGAAGCTTGCCAATGAGCGCCACAAAATTTTCCCGCTGCACATCGTTGATATAGGTGCTGACTTCGAGGTTAATGGGAGCAGAATACGAAATTTTGCGCAGCCGGGCTTCCATGGGATAGATCGGCCTTCTGCTGCCGTCTGCCTCGATAATTTCTGGTTTTCCGACGGTAATACGCCCAAAGCGGATCTTGAATTTTTCGATATTGTGCGGGATGATGGCCGGCTCGGCTTCTTTATTCTCGTCGATGACTTCCTGCAAGCCTTTCTCAATGAAGCGATTAAAAGACTGGATGGTACTCTCGACAAACTTCTTCTCTTCAAAATACCGCTGCACGAGAATGGCTTTATCCATTGGCCACCACCCGGTAATAGAAAGCTACGCCCGCCGTCGGGCTGTTGCGCTCGATTTTAATGACGGTGCCCGGCTCTGCTTCCAGTGCAGCGATGGCCGGATCATCTTTCAGAATCTTGGGAAGCTCTTTCTCGGTGATAGCATATGCTGCAAATAATTTCTGCTTCTCTGCGTCACTCACTTTACTGTGCTTGGGCACTAACAAATGTTTGGTGATGGTGAAGCTCATTTTTGGACGGTATTCGAATCTGGTTTTTATGATCGGGCGTATTTGAAAACCGGGCCGGAAGGGACTTTCGGACCTTTCCACTGGTTTGCGCTTGTCGTGAGGTTGCGTGAAACGAAACCTCACTTGAAACACGTTCGCCCAGCGTACTTGGGCTATTCGAACCCTTGACCGCTTGATCTCTCCGCTTAACGTAAAAGTCAAGCGCTCTTTCTTGCTCTGTTTCCAGAGTACCAAGCTAAGCTACCGGCCCGTGGCTTTCCTTGCAGTCGGAAGGAAGCGCCCTGGCCGGGACTTTCAGTGATGGTTATCCAACCTCCTTTGAACCCGGGTCGAAGCCTGCCTGTCAACCGTGCCTCATCTTCCGTGGGGCTTCCGACGGAATGTCCCCCTTGGGATTTGATGCAACTGTATCAAAGGTGCCGACAGGGCTTCATGCTAGACCGGACTACACTACCAGGGCAACGACCGCTGCAGCATACTGCCTTCTCTTGAGAGTTTAGTATGAAACTAACTATCGAAGAAAAGGCTTGCCATTTCACGATAAAAACTGCGGATTACTTATAAAGGTTGCGGTGAGATTTGAGAAAATGAGGAATTCCCTCTGGTTTTTGGCTTTTTTAAAAGAAAACGTCCCCGCTCCCGGACACTCGAAAAACTGCATTTTTTGGTACATAAACACAGTTTATTGCTCGAACCGGGGATCACTCGGTGACTCCAGGCTGACGGTGTTTCATCCAGGCGTCGCGAAGACGTTCGTCACACCACTGCTACAGCCGAGGGTTCTAGCCACTAAACTAAGCGGGGATGCTGCCATTTAAAGCACAATATTTATTAAAGTTGTGCTCGGGATTGAAAATCAAGAGAAAATAAACATGAGAGTCCCCGGTACTTTAAATCGACCAGAAGATCGATATTTGCTCGATGGAGAAAGATTAGAGTATTCTAGGATTGGTGATCCCAGCTATAACTCTATTCGTGAGCCTGATGAAACGTGGTTAGGAAGAGAACCAGTACAAAGAAACCTTGATGATCTCTCCGTTGCTCGGGAAGTGGTTGTTAATCGATATCGCCAGCCGTATGTCGTCCCAGGATATAGATTGCTTAAGACCGCTCTCGTGATCGAAATAGCGAACGAACGAGGGACGGTAGTAGAAAAAGTTCAAGAAAACGCAAACGATATAACAACCCTTTTTAAGAATGCAAAAAATGTTTTCAAAACATTGGGAAGAAAAGAGGGGATCCAATACTTCCTTGAGGATGCAAAGATGAAATACTGGAGAGGGTACGGCTTCAGAATGCATGCAGAACGAAGAACAATGTACCAGGAAATAACGGGCTGGAAAGATGTGCCGCGCCTGGCGTGGGGAGAGAGATTTTTAATCGGCGGAGAACTTTCATTCCCGGAAGATGCAAGAGGAAGATTATCCTATGCCCCTGACCGATAAATTAGGCAGCAAACTCCTGTACGGTGCTCTGGTCGTCGGAGCGATAGCAATTCTGGCATACAACTGCAATGATTGTTCTTGTGAGTGCAGGGGGATGGACCGGTTTCGGCAGGAGGAGGCAGTACGGTCGCTGGAGGAGAGAATTTCTGTTGTTGATGAAACAGTGGAGAAAAAAGTTGAGTATGAGTACAGAATGTTCTGAGAAGCGATAACAGTTATCAGAAATTACTTTGTTCCGTTAAATAGCCAATGATACATGCCCCATCTCTCAACATACTCCAATGCAAATTGAAGAAGGGCATCGTTCTCTGCCCTACAAATCTGCTGGTGCTGTCGAGGAGAAAAACAAGAGCAGATGTCCTCTGCCACGGTAACCCCCCGATAGCTTTTTGTCATTCCAGCAAATATCTCCGACGTATGCGCTTCTAATCCTCTTCCTTGGATCACACCTCTGATAAACCCCCGCAGATAGGCAGCTTCAGCCTCCACCTCGTGATAAACTACCCCCCATTGCTTTCTAAAGCTTTCCCCAAGCCCGGATAGAGCATCTAATCTGTTTGAAAAATACTTTCTATGGAAACGGGTTGAACAAGGATTGAAAGTTTCTCCCAAGTCTCTTCACCCTTTCACATTCCCAATCGGTTTTAAAGCTGCAACACGCCGAGTAATTCCTGCCGCTTCCAACGCATCCACCACCAGATCTAAATCTTTGTACGCACTTCCGGCTTCTTCCGCCAGCCCCGCCATGGTGACGGCGTGCACGTAAATGCCGCTTTTTTCCATATCTTTCTGCAGCTGGTCTCCCCGAATATTCCGTTTGGCAGCAGCCCGGCTCATGGTTCTTCCGGCACCATGCGCAGTTGAAGCAAAAGTCATATCTGCCCCATCGGTTCCTACCAGCAAATACGAGCCGGTTTCCATGGAGCCGCCGATGATGACGGGCTGCCCTATCTTGGCATAATCTTTCGGCAAGAACGCTCCGCGTGCCGGGCCGAAAGCGCGCGTGGCCCCTTTCCGATGCACCAGCAGCTCTTTCTCTTTTCCGTCGACCATATGTTTTTCCAGCTTGGCAATGTTGTGCGCCACATCATACACTAAGTGCATGCCCAAGTCTTCTGCACTCTTGCCAAAGACTTTGCTAAAGACTTCGCGGATACGATGCGTGATGACCTGCCGATTGACAAAGGCCATGTTGGCCGCGCACGCCATGGCTTGATAATAGTCCTGGCCTTCCGGCGAATTGAACGGTGCGCAGGCTAATTCCTGGTCGAGAATTTCAATGCCATATTTGGGCATCACGTCGAGGAATAAGCGCAGATAATCCGTGCCGATCTGATGGCCGAATCCCCGCGAGCCGCAATGCACCATGATGACAATCTGCCCAGGTCCGGTAATGCCCATGGCTTGGGCCGCTTTCGGGTCAAAGATATTGCCCTCGCGCACTTCCTGGATTTCCAGATAATGGTTGCCGCTGCCTAAAGTCCCAATTTGATCAAAGCCGCGCTTGACTGCTTTCTCCGAAACTTTTTCTGGATTCGCTTGCGAAATCTTTCCTTGGTCTTCGATATGATCAATATCTTCTTTCCAGGCCAAGCCTTTCTTCAGGCACCATTGCGCACCATCACGCATGACGTCTTTGAATTCTTCTTTCGAGAGCTTGACAAACCCTTTGCAGCCAACTCCGGCGGGTACGGCCTTGTAGAGCGCATCGACTATCTCTTTGATGTGGGGCTTGACTTGGTCAGCCGTCAGGTTGGTCGTAATCAGCCGCATGCCGCAATTGATATCAAACCCGATACCGCCTGGGCTTATCACACCGCCTTGCGTCGGATCAAATGCTGCTACACCGCCTATTGGAAAACCGTATCCCCAGTGGCCGTCTGGCATACAATAAGAATAACTTTGAATGCCCGGTAACGTCGCTACATTTGTTACTTGATTAAACACGCCGGGATCCATGGCTTGCATCAGCTCTTCCGTCGCAATGATACGAGCAGGAACCCGCATGCCTTTCTTGTAAGAAGCAGGAAGTTCCCAGACAACCTCACTGATGCGTTTCAGTTCTGGAGGTGGTCCGGCTTGACGCTGTTGTTCGCTATGTTTTTCGTCCATAAGCGGCTTCAACAGGGAGTCTTATTTTAAAGCTTTTGCTCGAATTTAAGAAATTTTTGCGTTTCTCGTTACGAAGAGCCAGTCATCGGGATCGGGCTTGGGAGTAAGCTTCTTCCCTAACCATTCCTCCACCAGCGGATAACATGTTCTCGTGATCAATCCGCCATGGCCGACGGAAGAACATTCGACATTGTACGTGTGCCGGCTTTC
>JAUYQE010000098.1 GCA_030695605.1 Nanobdellota archaeon | reverse complement strand
AGGCGCAAGACACAAAAGAACTCAGGAAACTGGTGAAAAGAAAGATGCAGGGGATACAGCGAAAGAAAAAGGTTATTAATTCTTTTTTTGTGGGAACATATGTTCTCTAAGTTGCGCAGTTATCTATACTAGGATATGCACAAGGAAATGTAAAAGATATCAAAGCGTATTTTGCCGATAGGAAATTCTACCAGATATACGTTAGACTAGAAACGCTTTTTGCCATCACCCCAGAAAGCTTGGACGAAAGAAAAAAACTTCTGGAAAGAGAAGCAGCTCTGAGGAAGGAGTTAAGCGAACTGGAAGAAAAACTCTAAAACTGCAAAAATCCGTCGAAACCACACGGAAACTTACCGTTTCCGGGGTTTTAAAAGGGTAGTAAAAATTTTTAGAAACCTTTAAAAAATACCCCCGGTTCTCAATAACCAGATCGTTATTTCTCTCCCCCTCAATGTTTATAAAGCATACCATGAGGTTTACCTGCAATGGAAGAAAACAATCCTGAAACGCCCGCAAAGCCGAACAACCAGCCTTTCGTGAAGCTGAAAGTCATGGAAGCGGTGCAGGATGATGTCAATCGGGGCATTGTCAAAACAGATTCATCGTTCTTAAAACAGATCGGCGTTAATGCCGGTGATATTATAGAAATCCGTGGCGAGCGCAGCACCGCCGCCATCGTCGAACGGGCGTACCCGGGAGACATCGGCCTGAACATCATCCGCATGGACGGCAATATGCGCCGGAATGCCAAGACGTCCATCGGCGAGTTTGTCACGATCAAAAAAGCCGACATCAAGCCGGCCAAGAAACTCTCCATTGCCCCCGCCCAGAAAGGAGTCATGATCCGCGCCAGCCCGCAGCTGTTTAAGCAGGGGCTTTTGGGAAAAGCCCTCGTCAAAGGCGATCTGGTCTCTCTCGGCCGGCCCCGAAGCAGAAGGGAGAATTTCAGCCAGGATTTCCAGAGCATTTTCTCCATGATGGAATCGCAATTTGCGGGCTTCGGCTTTGGCGATCTGAAATTCATGGTGGTGGATACGCTGCCCAGAAAAGAAATTGTCGTCGTGACGGAAGACACCGAAATTGAGTTCAATCCCCAAGCGGTGGAGGTAAAAGAAGAAGATGGCCTGAGCCTGGGCATCAACTATGAGGACATTGGTGGCTTGAGCGATGAGATCAAGAAAGTCTGGGAGATGGTAGAGCTGCCATTAAAGCACCCGGAGATTTTTGAACGGTTAGGGATCGAAGCGCCCAAGGGAGTTTTATTGCACGGCCCGCCGGGCACCGGAAAGACGCTCTTAGCCAAAGCGGTCGCTTCGGAAACTAACTCTCACTTCATCCTCATCAATGGGCCGGAAGTGATGAGCAAATTTTACGGTGAATCGGAGGCAAATTTAAGAAAAAAGTTTGAGGAAGCCGAAAAGAATGCGCCAGCGATCATTTTCTTCGACGAGATTGATGCCATCGCCACCAAGCGCGAAGAAACCCGCGGCGATGTAGAAAAGCGCGTCGTGGCCCAGCTGCTGGGATTGATGGACGGCCTGAAAAGCCGGGGCAAAGTCATTGTCATCGCTGCAACAAATATGCCGAACCTGCTCGATTCAGCGTTACGCAGGCCGGGAAGATTCGACCGCGAGATTGAAATTGGCGTTCCAGACAAAAATGGCCGTTTAGACATTTTAAAGATTCATACCAGAAACATGCCCCTGGCGAAGAATATTAACTTGCGGGACATCGCCCGGGTGACACATGGCTTTGTGGGCGCAGATCTCAGTGCTTTGGCAAAAGAAGCAGCGATGATTGTGCTACGGAGAATTCTTCCTGACTTAAAGCTCGAAGGGGCAGAAGATGGCGAGCCCATTCCTAAAGAGATCCTGCAAAAGCTGATGATCACCCAGCGAGACTTTATTGAAGCACTGAAAGTCGTCCGCCCCTCGGCGATGCGCGAAGTGCTGGTTGAAACGCCGGATGTTACCTGGAACGATATCGGCGGCCTGGAAGAGGTAAAAAGCCAGCTGCAAGAAGCTGTGGAATGGCCATTAAAGCGGCCGGAAGTCTTCAAGCGCATGGGCATCCGCCCACCGCGGGGAATCCTGCTCTATGGCCCGCCGGGAACGGGAAAGACGCTGCTGGCAAAAGCGGTAGCGAAAGAAAGCGAAGCAAATTTTATCTTAGTCAACGGGCCCAGCCTGATCAGCAAATGGGTCGGCGAGAGCGAAAAGGCCGTGCGGGAGATTTTCCGGAAAGCACGACTGACTGCGCCAACTATCCTCTTCTTCGACGAGATTGATGCCTTAGTGCCGCGGAGAAGTTCCGGCAGCGAGGCCCATACGCAGGAGCGCATTGTCAATCAGATGCTGACGGAACTTGACGGCCTGGAAGCCCTGAATGATGTCGTCATTATTGCCGCTACGAACCGGCCGGATATTGTTGATCCCGCGTTATTGCGGCAAGGGAGATTTGATCGCCTCATTTTAATCCCTGTGCCAGATGAAGCTGCCCGCAAGAAGATCTTCGACCTGTATCTCCAGAAAATGCCGCTGGCGAAAGACGTGAGCGCAGAAGAATTAGCCCAGAAAACTGCTGGCTATGTGGGAGCAGATATTGACGGCGTGTGCCGGGAAGCGGCCATGATTGCGTTGCGCGAAGACCTGAAATGCAACAAAGTCGGAAAAGAGCACTTTGAAAAAGCCTTGGAAGCCGTACGACCCTCAGTCTCCCAAGACGTTGAAGACGCCTACGAGCAGCTGAAAGACTATTTCAGTTCCGCCCGGGCCAAACAGATTAAAGAAGAGAGAGCGCCGTATGTGGGGTAAAGAAAGTCTATGGGGCTTTATTCGACACAACCCGTAAAAGAACTGAGTGCTGAAGATTTTCAACATCTGCTTAAAAGAAATGAAGTGATCCTTTCACCCCATGCACTGTGGCATTTAAGCAACCAACAGAGAAAAGTTTTTAATGGGGATGAGCTTATACGCATTGTAAAATTGGAAACTCCCCGAAAAGTATACATTCAAGAAAATGAACGATATGCCGCCTATTATCGCAAAAGTGACGGATACCGAAAGCTGATTTTCGAAATCAAAGAGGATAAGGCCATTATCGTCACGTTTGTTGACACGAGTGAAATCCCAAGATATACCGTTTAAAAAATGGAAGAAAAACACCTGGATGGAACCGGAAAAGGAGAATTTCTGTACGACTTTAGTAATGACATCTTATTATTCAAAGTCAAAGACCGAGCATATACAATTTCGGCAGAATTTCAAAACTTTGTGGCGGACATTGATGTAGAGGGATTTGTTACGGGAGTTCGTATTTTTGATGCTTCAAAAGTCTTTGGGATAGATAAATATACATTAAAGAACATTGTTAACTGGGGCTTTAAAGCGATTATTGAAAAAGGCATGATTACTATTCGATTAACTTTTGTCGGGAAAGTAAGAAACAAAGAAGTCCCTATTGAGAATTTTACGCAGCAATTGACAACCTCTCTCAATGGGTATAATCTCACGGATTCTTCTGTAGAGTGCGCCATTGCTTGAGAGAACAACTCTGAGAAAATGCAAAGAAGAAAGGGCACCGTATGTGGGGTAGGGGAGACAATGACCATAACCGAAAGCCGGTTCCAAGCCGAGGAACTTCCTCTTTATGTTCCGAAATATTTTTTGCCAAGAACTTTAGACTGGAGAGTTCAGAAAGTTTCTTCTGGCCTCGTGGCTAAGTTTCCTCGTTTCTGGGAATACGAGCAAGATGATGGCCGATCACGATCTCTTCAGAATCTGGTGCATGAATCACACATGCTCAGCGAAGCGTATCTGGCTGGTATCTCTGTCCCCAGATTAGAAGGGTTATTTGTAGTTTCCAAGCAGCAGCATGGCTTTGTCAACCAGATGCGGAGAAAAAAAATTCGGGAGTGCGCATATTTGACTGATGGGTTGTTGCTTTTTATGCAAGAATGAGCTCAGTATATCAGTCATTTCTATACACTGCCAAAAATTCGAACCCCGGCTATCGTTATAGAGTACATTGCGGGCACTACCTTGGGCCGCTTACCGTCGGAAATGCGCTTCACTGCCCAGAAGCTTTGTGATGAAGAGGAAAAAAAAGCCGAAGTATGTGGGTTTATTCCCCGCGATCTTCATTCAGGAAATGTCCTCTACAATCCTTTGGAAAGAAAAGTCTATTTCATTGATTTAGAGCTGTGGCAAAGAAGTTAAGAAGAGGAGAAGCCATAATTCTCCGGATAAAAATATGGATAAGAAGAGCACGGATGAACTAAAAATAGGAGTGGTAGGATATTCGTGGCAGAACTTTGATGAAGAAGAAGCCATAAGGCTGCTCAGAGAAGCCTATGATACGCTTGAACGCCAATATCCCCAAGAGAAAAAAGCCGTTATTTCCGGCTTGACCGATATCGGTATCCCCGCCTTAGCATATAGGGAAGCAGTTTCCAGACAATGGAGAACCATTGGTATTGCCTGCTCCAAAGCAAAACAGTACACCTGCTTCCCAGTTGCTGAAGAGATTCTGATCGGCGATGACTGGGGAGATGAAAGTGCCACGTTCTTGGATTCGATAGATGTTCTCGTCAAGGTTGGTGGCGGAAAGCAGGCGATAGCGGAGATGAATGCTTTCAGAGAGACCGGAAAACCCGTGCGGGAATATCAGCTGCCGCGGCGGATATAAAAAAAACAAAAGGGGGTAAAAACCTATGAAAAAACCAACACCAAAACAGAGAGATCCCATCATGGACTATCTCGAAATGATCCATTTTGTTGAAGAGCAATATGGTATTACCGTGAGAGACTATGCCGGCCGTTTTGCAGCTTTTCCCAAACAAGTAGAGCAGTACAACCCCACAGCACCCTCAGAGCTCCGCGTCGATGGAAACACTCAATATGATTCTGAGGCGTGGCAACGATTTGAACGATGGCGAGAAGAAAGTAAATTACCCCACCCCCATACCCTCCCCCATTTAGACTATTGGCATTGGCTATTAAATAACCATTTTTATGAGATTCATAACGGAGAAGTTGTCTATTGGCATGTCCAAGATATTCTTGATAACGAAGAAGCTCCCGACTGGGTAAAAGAGATTACGCAAAAAGTATACGACGAGTTCAGAGACGAGCTTGATGAAACTGGCGGACTAGAAGTGCTAGTTGCGTGGTGATTCTCGAGAGGAGTTTGTTAAAAACAAAACCATCTACTCTTCCCTTTGCGTTTTCTTTCCTAGTTTCGTTACGAGCACATATCCCCCAAACAGCACTCCACTCGCTATAGCCAGAACTCCCCAATCGACCAGCTCTAGTGCCAGCGTGCCAAAGTATGGCTGCAGCGCCGGCACATAGAGGACCGCCAGCTGCAGCAGCAAGGACACCAGCACCGCCCCCACTAATAATCTGTTGCTGAAAAAGTGGAGATGATTCTGAGAGCGAATAACCTGCAGGCGCACGACTTCAAAAGCGACGAGTGCCGTAAAAGCCATCGTTCTGGCTTTTTCTATTCCTGCTCCTGCATAGAGCCAGAAAATGATGACGGTAATGATGCCCATGAGCAGCCCAAAGAGCAGGATGCGTTTCCGCAACGCTTTGGAGATGATGCTCTCTTTCGGCGGCCGTGGCTTCCGTTTCATGACATCGGCAGCAGGAGGATCAACGCTCAATGCTGTAGCCGGCAATCCGTCCGTCACCAGATTTATCCACAAGATCTGTATTGGTGTCAAAGGCAAAGCTAAGGGCAAGCCAAAGAGCGGAGCAAACAATGATGCTAAAAAGATGACAGCCAATTCCCCCAGGTTGCTCGACAGCAGATAATTCACTGATTTACGAATGTTATCAAAAACGCCTCGCCCTTCTTCGACGGCGCTGACGATCGACGCGAAATTATCGTCCGTCAAAATCATGTCCGACGCTTCTTTGGCGACATCTGTTCCGGTAATTCCCATGGCAATGCCGATGTCCGCTTTCTTCAATGCCGGCGCATCATTCACCCCATCGCCCGTCATGGCCACGATATGGCCGCGCTTCTTCAGCGCTTCGATGATGTGCAGCTTGTGCTCTGGATTCACGCGCGCAAAGACGCCGATATGCTCGATCTCTGCTTCCAGATGCGCCATGCTATGAATTTCCTCGCCCGTAAGCACCTTCCCGGCGATGCCGAGCTCCTGCGCAATAGCCTGGGCTGTCGTGGCATGATCTCCCGTGATCATGATGACTTTTATGCCTGCCTGCTCGCAGCGGCGGATCGCTTCTTTTACCTCTTTCCTTGGCGGGTCGATCATCGCCTGCAGGCCTACGAAGACCATATTCTCTTCGGCGTCTTCTTTCTTCGCGAATCCCGTGTTGTAGGCACAGCCGAGAATGCGCAAGGCCTGCGCGGCAAACTGCTCCATCTGCTGCACGATCTCTTTCTTCTTTTCGCGGGTCAGCCGGTATTCTTTGCCATTGAGAAAAAGGCGTGTGCAGCGTTCCAGCAGCACATCCGGCGCCCCTTTGGTATACGAGACCAGATCTTCTTTCTTGTTGCTTCCTTTCTTCTGGTGCACCGTCGTCATCATTTTCCGTTCTGACGAGAAAGGGATTTCATCAACCCGCGGCGTGGTCTTTTCCAGCTCGACTTTCTGCAGGCCGGCTTTTTCGGCGCTCACGAGCAAGGCTGCTTCCGTCGGATCGCCCATAACCTCCCGCTTCTTTTTTCCCTGTTGCAATTCCGCATCATTACAGAGTGCGCCGATCTTGAGCAGCGGATAGACAAAATCGAGCGCTGCAGCTTTCCCGGACGATAAAAACTGGCCGTCTGGCTCGTAGCCGGAGCCCGTTACATCGTACACCTGATTATTTGCCCAGATTTTTTTGACGGTCATTTCGTTATGCGTTAACGTTCCCGTCTTATCAGAACAGATGACCGTCACGCTGCCCAGAGTTTCCACGGACGGCAGCCGCCGTATCAGGGCATTTCTCCGGATCATGCGCTTCACGCCGAGAGAAAGAGAAACCGTGATAATCGCGGGCAGCCCTTCTGGAATGGCGGCAACGGCCAAAGCGATGGCGATGAGGAACATCTCAAAGAGCTCCTGGCCCGTGAGCAAGCCTGTTATAAAAATGATAACCGCAATGAGAACGACCGCGACGGTAAGGCTGTTCCCCATCGAGCGGAGCTTTTTCTGGAGGGGGATGGTCTTCTCTTTCGCTTCATGGATTAAAAACGCAATTTTTCCCACTTCCGTCTGCATGCCCGTCCCGGTAACCACCGCTTTTCCCCGCCCATTGGCGATGATCGTCGCGGCATATGTCATGTTTGTTCGATCGGCAAGCGCAGTTTTCTCCACAAGCGCTTCGGTCGTCTTCAGAATAGGCAGCGATTCCCCCGTCAAAGCTGCTTCCTGCGTTTCTAGGCTGAACGACTCCAGCAGGCGGGCATCGGCCGGAATCTTATCGCCCGTTTTGAGGAGGAGAATATCACCGGGAACGACATACTTGCTCTCTATCTGCTGTTCCCGTAAATCACGCAAGACCGTGGCTTTTAATGACGCTAATTTTTGCAGGGCTTCGATGGCCCGTTCTGCCCGGAATTCCTGGAAGAACCCCAAGAGGGCATTAAGGGCAACGATACTGCCGATAACGATGGCATCCGCCATTTCGTTGAGAAAGAGAGAAACGACTAAAGCAACGAGCAGCAGCCACACGAGAGGGCTGGCAAACTGGCTGAAAAAGATTTTCAGCACGCTGATGGGCTTTTCCTTTTTCAGCTCGTTGAAGCCATAGCGGTGCAGGCGCACTTCCGCTTCATGGCGAGAAAGGCCGTCTTTGGAGGAATGAAGCTGCTGAAGGACGGTCTCGAGCGGTACAGCGTGATAGTCCCCGTCTCCCCCTGAAGGAGTTGCCCGTTGATTTGATTGCTTTGCCATCTCCAAGATTAAGATAGCTTTCTTTGCCTTTTAGAGAGCTTCTGGAGATACTGTTTTATTGCTCTTTCAAATTCATTAAAGTCTTCAAGATGCACCGATAAAAACTCATAAGCTTGCTCGTTATCGACTTCTCCGTACTTATGGACAATGATGTTTCGAAACCCTTTCATCTGTCTGATCTTCTTAGAAAGCTTCTCAGAGAGAAAGCCTTTTTTCTGCAGCACTACAACAAGACTTTCTTCTTCTGCCGGAAAGCCCAGCTTTTCTTCGGCAACAATGATTGCCAGAACATCGATAACGGTTTCTACGGCTAATTCTATGGTTTTTTCGCAGGCTCTGCGGATAGGGAGGTTTTGGAGGTATTCTTCTTCAGGGGGAAGCATTTCTTCGAGCTCATCAAGATATGCATCCATCTCCGCTAATTTCGCCAGCACCCGCTTTTTATGCTCCAACAGTTCCCCCTTCTACTGCGGCATAATATGTTTCCAAATGCCGTTCAAAGTAATCAAATTCTCTTATGATTTTCATGAAGACGTCAAAAACGAATTGAAAATTCTGATAATAGAGCACCTTGCCCCCCAACACTTCTTTTTTCACGGCTAACGGGAGATCCTGAAAGATATGCAGATCAATCTGCTCCCCGAATTCCCCCGATGCTTTCACGCGGTAAGCAAAACGCTCTTTTTTGCTGCCATCATAAAATACTGCTAGGTCTACATCGGAGTCTTTATGCGTTTTTCCTGTTGCCTGGCTGCCAAACAGCGAGATAAACCGAATTTTCTTCTCTTTGTCTAGGGCCAGCAAAGTTTCTTTGATTTGTTCTAGGTTTTTCATGCTTCTGTTACATGTAAATGAGATTATAAATCTTCTCTTCGTCTTACGGGCACCCGCTCAGCGTGATAGTTCCCACCACCCCTGGGGGACCGGTTGGTCTTTTTTATGAGTCATGGGAGAGTTTCCAAAACCTCTTTAAGCCTGTCAACAAACCGCCGAGCATTCTCCATTATGGCAAGGCAGAGGCTATCTTCCATTGTTGTTTTTGTTCCATATTGATATTCTTCCCGCAAATTTTTAACATCTCGCTTATTTTCCTGCTCCTGCGCCAGCCGAATCATGTCAATATATTCTTGTTCTAAATGGATAGTCCCATTCTTCATAAAGTGCTCCGTGGCCGTAATGGTGCATTCTTGGTTCCGAGATTCGTACCCCACTGTATAGAGAAATGCTAAAAGCGCATGATACATAGCATAGAATGCAGCAGAAGCAACCCAATCTGTTTTTCCACCAGCATACAAGTAGTGCATTGTTTCCAAGTTAGATTCTGCTTTCTTTACGTGCGCTCTTGATTCTGGCAAATTCTGGCTTATTTTTTTCAGCCCTTTATGCTTATCGCCTTTTTCTCCTTGCTTCAAACACCAAGAGAACACGTTTTCAATTTTTGCCATAGTGTATCGCTTCCACTAAAATATTTCTTCCCCATAAGACTAAGCCTGTTCTCATCTCCTCCAGCAAGGCGGGGTCTCTTTTCTTGAGATTAGTAAAGAGATCTTCTTTGGTCTGAAAAATAGCATGAATCTTTTTAGACTTGATTTGGTTGATCTTTTTAATTTGTTCCTGCACGTGAGGAAGATTTTCTTTTGGGAAAACTAATAAAATGTCCACATCTTTAGCTTGTTTCTCTTTGGTTAAAATTGAGCCAAAAAGAAGGGCCATCTCAGTGAGCTGTCTAAGCGACTGAAAGTCATTAATCCAAGTTTGAATATAGGGGGTGGTCTCTTTCTCTGCGAGAACAAATTGGCAGACATCTAGAGAAACATCATTCTCAAAGTTAATCTTAGAGATGAGATTATTGCCGATTTTTTGTGAAAGCAGTATCTTACTACTTTCTAATTTCTTAAGAATCTTAAAAGCCCCCCTTGGGCTTAAAGCCATTTCTTTGGCAATCTGGTTAATATTATAGCTTCTAGAGAAATTTCTCAAGAGGAAATTTACCACACGAGCTTCGTTTTTAGTTATTGCTACCATTGGTACATAATCATATACTAACAGTATATAAACTTTTTCCTGGGGGGATCCGCGCAAAAAAAGTGAACAGGCATTGATGATTGCTCGATCGCATCCCCTGCTGGAGCAGCAAAGCGACGAGGAGCTCCTTCATCGCCTCATAATAATTCTCAATGATGAAACTGACATTTTTTTCTGTAACGACAATGGATTGCACGAACTTCCTCCTCGCCAGCGCGGTTTCGAGGAGTGATGCACTCTTTTCCGGATCCGGGCTAACTTTTCGAACAAATGTTCTGGTACATTCCGCCCAAGGCATCAAATCGTTCATTTTATGGTAAAATAACCTTTCAATTTTATGCCATTAACGACATTATTAAGCAAATGGGGCGGCAGGGCAGTTATTTTCGGCTTGACAAACAATTGGATAGGGTGGCCTAACTCTTTTTCAAATGAACGTAAGTCCATTTTCTTCTCTCGGGCCCCTTCTACAAAGATATCGATGTCGCTGCCTTTAACCGACTCGCCTTTTCTAAAGCTTCCAAAAAGGATAATAGCGGAAGCGGCCAGCTCTTTTTCCAAATAATCGATGAGGCCGCTTTGGGCTATTCTTTCAAGGTAGTAATAGCTTTTCTTCATCTTGTTCTGCCAGGAGTCGATCCATTGGTTGTTTTCTGAAATTACCCCCCTCTCTCTCAGCGCTTTCAGCTGATACTGTACGGTTGAATGCGGCAGTTTCGTTCGGGAAGCGACCTGCCGGATGGTAAGCTTTAACGAAGGCTCTTCATAAAATAGCTCCAGAATTCTTTGTACAACTTTTTCGTACATCCGTCCAACTTTTTCGTACGCCTGTCCCTTTTTTTGAGACAACCGTCCTGTTTTTTTGGCCAAATGTTTTATCGTTCTTTTCGTCATGTTGGCGTACCGGATATCTTTTTGGCTATTCGCACCCGCTCAGCGTGCAATAGCGGACTTGTGATGATTGGGAAACACCCGTGGGGTCGGTGGGAGATTCGAGAGT
>JAUYQE010000088.1 GCA_030695605.1 Nanobdellota archaeon | reverse complement strand
ATCCATTTCGATGAAAAGTACACCAGAGTAAAAGACCATTGGGAATATCGGCTAACTGCCATCGATAGCGAAACTAAATTAGTTCTTGCAGAAATTGTCGTCATAGAGAGAACATTAGAAGCATGCATATCATTTCTCCAGCAAATTAAAAAATGGTGCTACAAACAGATGCTGGAGCAATATAAGCAAGAATTGGAAAAGCCAGTGGGAAAAAGGAAGTTAATTATTTTTGTTTCGGATAAATTTGAAAATTACAGAACTTCCTGGAAAAAATTATTTTACAGAATTACCAAATTGAAATTTGGTGTGCCAATTGCCTGTAAAAAATTTGGATTGAAGCATAATAACAATGCTGTTGAAAGACACAATCGAGAACTGAGCAGAAGATTTGATGCGCCGAATGTGTTTCAGACACATGAGGGAGCGCAGGCAACCTCAACACTGTGCAAAGTGCTCCATAATTATATCAATCCACACGGTATGCTTGATGGGAAAACTCCGGCACAACGCGCAGAATTGATTCTCCCACTGGGAACGAATAAATTGCTGGATTTAATCCAAATAGCAAGAAAAGCGGAGATGACGATAAGTTGACTTAATCTGCATCGATTTACCACGAACTCCGCCGAAACGTTTTAATACTTCTCGGGGTCTGTAAATGAAAAATAGTCAGTTTTAACAACGTGGGGTGAAACACATGTTTGGATTATTCAAGAAGAAAGAGGAAGCAAAGAAAGAAACCAGTCCTGAAAAGATGAGCCAGGATGACTGCTGCGGATCCGGCTGCTGTAGCGATGGCGGCGATTGCGGCTGCGAGCATGAAGCGCAGGAAATGAAAGGCAGCTGTGGCAGCAACGATTGTGGCTGTGCGCATGAAGCCTCTGCAGAAAAGCCGAAGAAGCAGGGTGGCTGCGGCTGCTGTTAGACAGAGCGGAGCGTGCTTTCCGCTGCTATTTCGAGGATGCTGGAGAGTTCTCGCAATTGCACCGAGAGATTTAAAAACACGGCTCTTTTTTGCTTTCTCACGGGGCCGTAGTCTAGCTTGGCACGCGCTGTTTATAAGTGTGTGAGCAATAGGATTCACCCTTGGGGTCTTTCATAGCCAACATGGGTGCGACCGGAGTTCAAATCTTCGCGGCCCCATTCACTTTTTTTCTCTTCTCCCACTCCACCACTTTCCCCGCCCGCAATTCTACGGCATCCGCGCGCCGCAAGCGCGCGATCTGAGAGCGGCTGAGAATCGTCGTATGGGGCACTTCTACCAGATATTCCGGGATGTACCACACATCTTCTTCAGCGGTCATCCAGCCCCGCTTGTCAAAGCGCTGCAAGTTTACCGGCTGCGAATACGAACGCAGCGTTTTTTTCCCTGTCTTTGCAACATAATACTCGTGAAAATAAGTCATCACTAACTCGCGGATTGTTCTGTAGACTGGCTCTCTATACCGCAGCGTGGCATGGTTACTTTTGGAAATCGCACCCCAATGGCCATTCATCTTGAAAACCGTAATGACATGGTCTTCATCGTCATCCGTAGCCGTTAGATCTACAACCAGTGGTGGATGCTTTTGGAAGCGTAACGCCGCAGCTGCCAGCAAAGCGCCTTCCAGGCAATGGGCGGTTTTTTTCTGCAAGACTTTGCGAGGGGAATACACTGTTAAGCCCTTCAGCTCAAAGTTGGTGGGAATCTTATTGAGAAAATTCTGTATTTTTGCCGGGGTATTCAGCGTCTTGAGGATGGCAATCTCCCTGGGTGTAAATCCGAACATTGAGTAAAATAAAAGAAAAACCTATATAAATATTGCTTTACCTGACACCTCTGCCAAGGCTTGGGGCTGTAGTCTAACTTGGCATGATTAGCGGTTCGGGACCGCTCGGTCGGGGTTCAAATCCTCGCAGCCCCATCCATTTCTCTGTGGAGCTGGGGTTGATATGTCAAAAATATACCACCGGTCAAATAGACCGGTGGACAATGTCCACCCTGCGAGATTCTAGGCAGTATATTTTTGAGCATGATCAAAAGGTCGGCAGGGTGAGCGAAGCGAACATGCCACCAATCCACAAAGAAACGGAGTTTCTTGTGCGCTAGTGAAGTCACTGCTTCACTGTGCGTTTGACTGGTGGTCCCTGCCGACTTTTGACAAGGGGCAAAGCCCCTTATGTGAGAATCCTCGCAGCCCCAGTTTTTCTTAAAAAATTAGATATAATCCTTAATCCTCTTATGCACTTCCTCATGCACCATCCAGACGACGAGAAGAATGGCGTCAATTGCAGCATAATAGTTGCCAATGGTCCACTCGGGGCAGAAAGATGTTGCCCAAGGCAGGGGCCAGAAGAGGTTTTTGTAGCCGCCGAAGAAGCAATCCAGGGTGGGATGTAGGAACCAACCGGCCGCAATGACCAAAGAGACGGCAGCCCAGTGCTTGTTCCCTTTCCAGTATAGCAGGCTGGCAGCGAGCAGGAACAGCAGCGGGAAGATGAGGCTATGGGTGAAAAGCCCGTGAAAATCAGCTACGGTTCCGGTCATGAGGCCGTAGAGCCAGCTGAGTGGAATGTCAATATCCGGCGCCAGTCCAGCAATCCCCCCCAAAACGACGAGATAGCGCGGAAATTTCTCTTTGCCAAATATATAATGGCGGAACAGGTCAAGAATGAGGATGGTTATGAGAACATGGGTAACGGCATAGGGCATGAATGAGAGAAAAATATTCAGAGATATAAAGCTACTTGTTTCCAGAAAAACATAAAAACACCGGTGCTTTCTTTTCTCTCATGTATCCCCAAACGCATTTCTTATTTCCGTTCTTTATCGGTCTTGTTCTGAGCAAACTGAACGTTCTTTCCTGGGAATTAGCACTGCTAGCGGGAATTATCGGCGTACTTGTCGACCTTGATCATTATGTGGAGCATATCTTACATGCCAAAATGAATCAATTTTCGCTGCGGGCGACGTGGAACAATTCCATCAAGCTGCACCGCTTCTACCAGAGAAGCTTCATTCACTTCGAGAAAGGCGCGTTGCTTGTTACGGGAGTTCTGGTGGCTCTGGCTTTCTTTTCCTGGCAGGTTTCGTTAGCCTTGGCGTTCGGCTATTATTCGCATCTGCTGCTGGATTATCCGTCGATGAAAAAAGAGAGAAGAATACACCTCAGAATTGGCCATTTGTATATTCGAGAACCGTACATGGAGATAGCGTTGGATGTGCTCCTCATGGTTGGCGTTCTTCTGCTCGTTCTGTAAGAAAATGTCTCTAAAACATGGACCTGCCGGGCAGACAAAATGACTTCGCATTTTGAGCCCACGGGAAGCGGAGCTGCCCGGGTGCCAGAAACAGGTGTTTCTGAGCACCGTCAGTTCCATTCGCTTTGCTCATGGACCTGCCGGGAATTGAACCCGGACTTCAGCCTCTTTCTAATCTTTTGTTGGCATATGATTCCCAAAATCTGCAGGTCGTAGGATTGAGCGAAGCGAAATCCTACTTGAGTGAATTTTGGTCAAGCTTTTTGCGAAGCCAAAAAGATTGTGCGAAGGCTGCGTCATCTTCCGCGCGCGGGAGACGCTAAAAATGTCTCATTTTCGCGCGTACCGGTAGACTACAGGCCCGTTAAAGAAAGAAAAAGACGTTCTCTTTAAAAACGTGTTGGGAACATTTTATCTGTTCGAAATCAATAGTCTTAATGAAGAGGTTAACGTTTCATTTTATGTTCTCTAAGAACTCTTCCCTGCTTATTTGGAGATCATGCTTAATAATTTTGTTCAATAACCCGCGATCAACCTGTTCCGTGGGATGGTTCGGGATAACCGTTGTTCTGCCGTCCGGATGCTCAAAGAACATATGGCTCCCTTTTTGGCGTTTAAACTCGAATCCTAGGTTTTCTAGAACTTTGGCAACATCTCGTGCTTTCATTAAAGGCAATTTAGAAGACATTCAGGCTGCCTCTATTTCAACTTGCTGCAAGCTCAAAAATTTAGCGGCCACTTCCGGAGCGCCTTTAACCTCTAAGTATAAAGAAATGGCTTCTTTCGCTCTTTCCATCAATTGGTCGTAGGTCTTCGCTTGGGTATGGCAGCCCGGCAGCTCTATGACGTCGGCTATTAAATAGCCATCTTCTCCTTGTTCCACAATAAGCGTAAATTTTTGGCTCATTTTTATTCTTAAATCTCCAAGGAGACGATCTTTAAATATTTTTTGTGTGTTTTTTCAACTGGACCCGTCGGGCAAACAAAATGACTTCGCATTTTGAGCCCACGAGAAGCGGAGCTTCTCGGGTGCCAGAAACAGTTGTTTCTGAGCACCGCCGGTTCCACTGGACCCGTCGGGAGTCGAACCCGAACCTGACCCTTTCTGGTCTAAAAAGCCAAGGGTCTATTCTACCATTAGACTACGGGCCCTTTGTAGAGAGAAAAGGGTGTTTCTTTAAAAAGATTGTTGGCCGCAGTTTGACTTAATTAAACTGCAATTTTTTCGTCGTGGTGGGCTACGCGAACATCGTGAGCGTACGCCCGCCTAACTTGCATAGATTGCTTGCAAGGTCAACCTTTATAAAAACTTCCGCCTTCCTTCTTAGCAATGAAAGCGGTGATTAAGAAAGAGATTCTTTACAATCTGCAGCGGGCGGAAGATATTCTTCGGGTACGAGAACCGAAAGATTTTGAAGAGCTGAAAAAGCTCAGCGATCATGCCATTGAAGATGTGGCGCTGCATAAAGATGTGGACTTAATCACGATGACCGTACTGATTTATTCATTCTATAAGATCATTCAAGCCATTACACCCAAAGAAGCCCAGATGATTGTCCGGGAGCTGCAGTTTTCGCAGCAGGCGCTGCAGCAGGATAATTATGGCCGGTACAATAAAAGCATCCGCACGCTGTACGAGCAGGTCAAGAAATGCCATGCCCGCGTCAAAGAGCACTTACAGGATGTGATGCATGCCGCGCGGATCAAGAAAGGAACGACGCTCCTGCAACGGGGATTGTCTATCGGGCAGGCTGCTGGCTTGATGGGCTTGTCCAATTGGGATTTGCAGTCTTATGCAGCCCATACGACGGCCTTCGAGCCGCATACGGAAGCCATTCTGGCAAAAATTCGCATGGGCATGGCGTTAAAACTCTTTGGGGTGGGCAAAGTATGAACCATAAAGCATTGTTTTTTGATGCAGGACCGATCATTACGTTAGTCATGTCCCGCCTCATCTGGATTTTGCCGCATCTCAAGCAGCAGTTCGGCGGCGAGTTCTATATTACGCCAGCGGTGCATCGGGAACTGATCGAGCGGCCGCTTACGGTGCGACGGTTTCAGTTTGAAGCCTTGCAGGTGAAAAAGCTGGTTCGTGATGGCGTATTGCGAGTGTATGAAAAAGTTCCGCAGGGAAAAGTAACGCAACTGGCCCGGCTGGCAAACAGCTCTTTTTCCATCCAGAACAAGACAATGGATGTGGTGCAGTCTGGCGAAATGGAATCCATCGTGGCTGCGCTACAGGAAAAGGCGCAGGCTTTAGTGATTGATGAAAGAACGCTCCGCTTGTTTATTGAAAGCCCTTTGGAAATGGAGAAATTGCTGGAGATGCGCTTTCAGAAGAACGTTATTCCAAATAGGCAGCGCCTGCAGGAGTTCAGCCGGCAGCTGCAGGGGATTCCCATTATCCGTTCTATTGAGCTGGTTGGAGCAGCGTTTACTCTTGGCCTTCTTGATCCTTATATCCCGCCGGAGAAAAAAGGCCGGGAAGAATTGCTGAGCGCCGTCCTCTGGGCGACGAAATATAATGGCTGTGCCGTCACCGATCATGAAGTCGACGAGATGGAACGGTTTCTGCTGCGGAAGAAGTGAGCTTTTAACTCTATGATTTACTTTGCTTTGGTTCTCCGAATTTTTTTGCAAAAAGAAACGTTTTTAAATGGGCTTTCTTTTGAGAGAAGTAATGGGAAAAAAGTGTATTATCTGCGAGGCAGATGCCTCTTATAAAATAAAAGATACTTCCGATTTTTATTGTGCGGAATGTGCTGAAGAGCATTTTGCTGACCTTACCCTGCTCGTAAAAGTCGAAGAGGAAGCCCAGCGCTTGCGGCAGGTGCTGAAAGAGAAAATTGCTGATTTGGAGAAAGATGTTGCAACATTAAAAGATGTACCAAACGATTAAGCTGGGAAGCATTAAAACTTCTCGAACGGAACTGATTGACATTGCGAAAGCGTGGCTGGCGGTGTCTGTCGCTTTCACTATTGCGGGCGTCGGCGTGGCGGTAAGCGGCCGTTTCTTGTTGTCCTTGCTGATTTCGATGATGACGGTTGGCCTAGGATTTTTGCTGCATGAATTAGCCCACAAGTTTACGGCCCAGCGCTATGGCTGCACAGCGGAATTCCGGGCGTTTGACCAAATGTTGCTGTTTGCGATTGCCCTTTCTTTTTTGGGCTTTGTATTCGCTGCACCAGGAGCAGTTATGATTGCTGGGCAAGTAACCAGAAAAGAAAATGGCATCATCAGTGCTGCCGGGCCATTGACCAACTATGCTTTGGCACTGGTATTTCTGGCGCTGGAGTTCTTGGTGCCCGCCGGGAGAATTATCTGGTCCTCTGGGTTAAGCATTAATATCTGGCTGGGCTTGTTTAACATGCTTCCTTTCTGGAACTTTGACGGCAAGAAAATCTGGAGCTGGAACCCCTTGATCTGGGGGGCAATGGTGGCCTGCGGCGTGCTGTTCATGGTGGTGTTCTAAAGTATTTATATATGTAATAAATGAAGAGTCGTTTATGGGCATTGAATCGGAAATAAGGGAGTTGTATTCGAGCATTGATGTTTTTATGCGGGAAAGCCGATTTGAAGAGTGCAATGATCTTCTCCGTTCGGTAGAGGTCCCGAGCGCACCAACACCTATTTTAGTCGGGTATCTTCGAATACTTTATCCGGCTCGAGATAAGGTTCCCTACTGGTCAGAATTCTTAGCAAACGTGAGGGAAGAGCTTGCCCAGAGGAATGAAGATGCTGAAAAAATACTTCAAGGTCTTTAACACTTCCTTCTTTTTTGACAAGCGCATCATTGGCTTTCTTTGCAGAATATAATTTCTCCATTTTTTCTAACTAATTATAGACGACAAACAGCGATATGTTTAAATAGTTCATTTGTTTTCTTTGTAAGCAGTTCTAAAAAAAGAGGGTGATTAAACTGAAGCAGTACGTGTTCCAAGAGGTGAAGAAATTTAAGATACAGCGGTGCTGCAAAGGCTGCAATAAGCGCATCCTCGTCGAGAATGCCAACCGCTACTATTGCACGGATTGCCGTGGCTACTAGTTTTTCTTTTTCATTTTATTCTTAATGCACAGATCAGAGACTCGTTTTTAACTGAAAAGCCCTTTCAAGAAATTCCAGATCCGGGCAAAGAAGCCCACTTTTTCTTCTGGCAGCTGTTCAGCGCTTTTTCCCACCAGCGGCTGTTCCACAGGGACTTCAGGAAGCGGCAGTGCTTCCTCAACAGCTTTTGGCTCTTCTACCGGAAGCTCTGCAGCAGGGGCAGCTTTCCCAATGACGAACTGCCCCACCGTGGGAGCAAGAGCTTGATAGGACACATAGCCATGATCGTTTTTCAGCAGCTCCGTCGCCAGCGGCTCGCCGTCTAGGTACAAAGTGACATCTTTTGCAGCCAGCTTCAGTTCCTGCAGTTTTTTCTCTTCGAGTTTGAGTGTAATGGTGAGTGGCCCGAAAGCATCGGCTTGCGGGGAAGTTATCTGGAAACGATTATAGGCAATGCCCGTAAAAGGCTCTCGGGTCAATGTCAAAGGCTCGACAATAATTTTTCCTTCTTTGATGATAGCCAGAGCAGTAAAATCCAAGCGGCTCACACCTTCCACATCGTTTACTCCGATACTCAACGGCGTGCCTTCTTTTGCATAGGCAATATTCTGGATGGCGCTTCCGGTTACAATGGCCGGGCCGGAACTGAGCAGGCTCATAATAACGACTGCACCGGAAACGAGGAACAGGATCCCTAAAATGAGCCAGAAGGACTTCGGCGTACACTCTTCTTTCCCGCTTTTTTTACTCGGCATGAAGGGAGAAAAGAAAGAGTTGAATTATATAAATGTAATTGGCGGGTTAGAAAACAGGTGGGGCCGCTGGGACTTTCACCAAGCAACCCTTTGATTGCTCGTTTTGAACCCAGGACACCTACGTCTTCAGCGTATTGAGCTCCCCTGGCGGGATGCGCTCTCCTAAGACGAAGGGTTGCCCTTCCCAGTCTGAGCTACGGCCCCAATGAAAAGCAAAAAGAAAGCGGTTCTTTATAATAATTGCGGTGAAGAGGGCGTTGCAGGCAGTAGGATCAAAAAGAGCAGCTCACTTCTTCTCCCACCGGTCTGTATCCCGCGCATAACACTTGTCCATGACCTCTTTCCACGCTGCATCCAGGTCAATTCCTTGCGAATTTGCCAAACAGCAGAGCGTAAAAATGACATCAGCAATTTCCTGCCCTAACTCTCTTTTCTCTTCCGTGGGCTTTTTAGGCTTTGATCCGTAGAGATGATTTACTTCCCGCGCCACTTCGCCGCATTCTTCTGCGAGGCGTGCGATGATCTCTAGGGGCTGAAAATAGCCGATTTTGTACTGCTTGATCCATTCGTCGACTTGCTGTTGTAATTCTTTGAGGGACATATCGAAAAGTTCTTTCTCCGAGTCTATTTCCGTGAAAAATAAGCTCACATTTTTTCAGCGAGATACCCTAAAATTATTTGACGAATCTTAGGATGGGGAACTGCTGTTCCACTTGCCCATCGTTCAACAGTACTTGAAGCGACCTGAAATTTATTTGCTATTTCTAAAACGGGAAAGTTATATTCATTCAGAGCAATTTTCACTGCGCCAGAAAAAAACTCTGGGCTGGTCGGGTCAGGATTAGTTACATGATACTTATCAAAATATTGTTCTATTTTCGTATTTAAATTGTCCATAAGCCCAAAAAAGAAGTTTCAAGTTATATCTCTTCCGGTTTCAGATTTTACTCCTTTTTTGCGCCTCACTATTTTTCTTTCGAGAAAAGTTTAATAACTCTTTTTGTTTTCTTTCTGAGCATATATGAAGAATACTCTCTGTGCTTTGGTTTTGGGCATCGCTACCAGTACGACTGCCATAGGTTGTGCATCGAGCTATGAGAGAACTCTCAGCCTTCCTCGAGAATGTGAAGAAGTTCTTTCTCTGGTGTATAGCGATGGCTGGAATTTAACCTGCCGTACCGCAGCAGGGGAAGAAGTATTTTATCATCGCTTGCCCTCTGCTGATTTCTCTGCCAGTGACCGCGGGCATTGGGTGCGGTATGAGTTGCAGAGAGAGCAAGAGTTATAGACGATAAATACTATTTCTGCGCTTGGTCGTTTTGGCTCTGGAGTTGTCTTCCCTCCGTATTATTCTTCCTACGTCCCCAGCGTACTCTTCAGGATGTTGCTGGCAAAGAGGTTGAAGAGAATAATGACCATGCCAGCAATGAGGCAGTACGAGAGGGTGCTTCTCACTAGATTTCTTCCGAGCTGAAAGCGTTCCGACAGCTTGTCCGCGCCATTTTCGATGCCATTACTTAAGACCGTCAGAATGAAAATAATTTGTACGATGTAGATGCCCACAATAATCTGAAAATGATACGTGGGCATGCCGATGCCAAAGATCTCCAGGAGATCAGAAAAGCCGCCGACTTGCTGCCCTTGGGAAGCAAAGGTGGTCAGCTGCGCACTTAAGCGCGTGAGTATCGTTGAGATCATGGCGGTAATGCCGACGACAATGCCGGCGATGGCGGGCGTTAAGAACTTTATCTGCGATTTCATCGACGAAATAACTTCACTCATGAGGTCTTTCAGCCGCTCTTCGACACGATGGATCTCTTTGATGTAGCGGGACATGGAGAGCAGCGCTTGTGCAGCAATCCTTGGCCCTTTCTTGATGCTTTCTGCCAGCACTTTCATGGACGACTCAATAACCCGAGAGGGAAAGCTGGCTAAAGCGCCCACTTTCGGATCAAAAAGAGCCTGCTCGATCCCCATGCCCAGCCGGGTCATGTTCCTTTCTGCAACGGTAAAAAACTCTCCGGAAGTCGTGCCTTGTAGTGACTGCGCTACTTTTGCAAAAGCAATTTCTGCAGGCAGTCCGTCGCCCAAGCGATTGCCCAGCTGGAAGAGGGCAGAAGAAAATTCATCTTCTAGCATGCGAGTTTTTTCCCGAATCTTGATAACATTCTTGGAGCGTAGGGAGTAGTATAAGCCGAGAGAGGTGCCAAGGCCCGCGACTAAAACGAGGGAGAGGAGCGCTGCGCCCATGCCAAAAGGGCCGATTTTTTCTTCTTCAAGGCAGTTAACGCCCTTCTCCGGCGGGCAGATGTAGCTGAGCAGCTGGAAATTGCCGGCAGGATCGAGAGAGAAATCGGCAACGCCCAAAGCATGCATAATCAGGGGGCTTAAGCCGATGAGCAGGAGAAGAATAAGAATGATACTGCTGAAATAGAGGGGGTTAATGCCAATAACAACTTTCTTTCCCAAAGGAATGCGCACATTGCGATATTGCTGCAGGCCGGGCAGTTCACCGATGTCCGTGGCTCCGTAGCCTGCGGGCCGCTTTGCTAAGACGATTCTTCCCAGATAGTACACGCCGAGGGGCAGGGTGACGTTGTACAGCACAGCAATGTACAACGCCGTCGTAAAGGGGTCTTTTCCGCCGCCCATGAAGCTGACAACGAGAGGCAGAATAACCAAGCCGAGAATGGGCAGGACCACGCCGAGCATGTGCAGCATGGTCATGGGCGCTTGCAAAGAGTGCGCATAATGCAGCATGTTTTCATACGTCCCGTCGAGAATGACATCCAGCGCTTTGTCCAAGAGTGAAAGTCTCCGTTCTTCGGAAGGCTCAAAGAGAGAGCCTTCGATAAGATGGAACGCTTCGACAAACTCCCGGCAGCTTTCTTTCCACTGTTCCATATAGGCATCCGCACTATCCTTGATCGTGCTGTACTTCTCGGTTTCCACGTCCCAGAGCATTTTCCGGAAATCAAGCGAGAGCGGCGGATCAAGATGGTCGGCAGCAAAGCCAATGGCTCTTTCCAAGTTGGACGTATGGCGCATGTACGTCACCATATAGAAGATGCTTTCAATCATCTGGGCAGAAGATTTCATCCGCCAGGTAGTGGCCATGAAGCTGGGCAGCCGCTGGAAGAACGGGATGAGCAGCAGCCCACCTACTAAAAAGAAAATCACAAAGAAAAAGAGCTGGAAGACGGCAAAGGACGCGAGAGCCCCGATGATGATTATGATGAGCGGGATGAGAATGGCAAACGACAGTGCTCCGGAAGGCGTGATGTTTAGATGGCAAGCCACAATATCTTTCTGCAGCTTTTCCGCTTTCTGGGGATCAACTTTCAGCCGCAGGATTTTTTCGGAGACATTGCAGGCTTTTTCGTAGAACGAATAGTGCCTTGGGTAGAGCTCTTTTTTGAATTCCTGGTATTCCCGGGATGAAACTTTCGGCTCAGCTCGGGAGCGTTCTCCGAACTCGGCCTGAATCTTGGCTTTGTACTTTTCAATCAGCTGCTGGTGGTTATCTGTGTCCATCTATCGGCCTCTTTTCTCTTAAATATTCTTGAATATAAAAAGATGACGAAAAGGAAAGGGGGTGTATGGCCGAGTGGCAGAGGTCACTGGACCACACACAGGATCGTACCGCAGATATATTTATAAAATAGCTATCGCATCAAAAAAGTATGCTACGACGCACGTGCGGAGGGAAAGAGCTGATCCTAAAATTACCTCGTTTTGCTCTTCTTTTTGTACTTCTCCTGGCCGGCGCTTTTGCGCAAGAGCTGCCTCCTCTGGTGCTTACCGCACAAAACCTCCAGGCCAGCATTCTGCTTGACAACAATGAAAACAGCAAAGCTAATCCCAGCGACACCATCCTCGTGAGCTGGGACAACTCTGCAGCAGGCGATAACAATCCGAACGACAGTATTGTGTCCGTTACTGTTGATTTTTCTGCAATTAACTCGGAGATGGGCGCAGTTGCAGCGAACGATGCCGGCGAAGACTGTGATGCCGCTGCCGATAATGGAATATGGACAGCATGCCAGGAGGTTGTGGCTGGTTCTGTGGATGGCGCAGACCTCTCATTCATCGTCATGGTTATAAACAGCCTGAATGAAGTTGCGCAGGCCGCCACCAGCGAGACTGTTTTTGTCGATAACCAGATTCCGGAGCTTATTTCTGCACGCACCATCGCGCCCGCACGCCTCGAGGTGACGTTCAGCGAGGCCATCGATGCCGAGGCGCTGGAGGCTGATGGCACCGATTTTATGTTGAATAGTGATGAGCAGGTGATTACCGCGGCCAGTGCTGATGGGAACACGGTAACTCTCACGATCAGCCCCGGCATGCCAACTGATTTCAGCACGTCACTCACTATTGGCTTTGGTGATACCATTCAAGATCTTGCCGGCAACATCCTTACTGAAGGATTTGTTGACGTGGAAGATGGGATGGCCCCCCTGTTTGTTTCCGCGCGCACTGTTTCTGAATATGAGCTAGAAGTTGTTTTCAGCGAAGCTATTGCCGATGATGACCTGTGGATTGAGGATATTCTCGTTGATGAGCTCTCTGTAAACAATCTTTTTCTGGACGAATCGGATGCAGCCCGTCTCTGGATAGAGCTTGATGAACCCCTGCTCACGGGAGCAACGCCGTTTATTTCCATTTATGAGGATGGCAATGGAGTCGCTGACATGGCGGGCAATACCCAATACGAAGGCAGCGTTGTTGCTGCTGACGGGATTGCACCCCAGCTAGTTTCTGTAACGGCCACAACACCGACAACTATTACGGTGACGTTTTCAGAGGACCTGGAGGAAAGTGCACTGGTTGCCGATGACTTTGTGGTGTACCGTACTATGGCATACGATGAGGAGCTCGGCTCTGATGTTCCTGTTGATCCCATCACGCTTTTGTCTCTTGGAGAACTGGACGGGGTGGTGACGCTAACTTTGGAGGAGCCTTTACGAACGGGCGATTATCCGCAAGTCGAACTCCATCCTGGCGAAGAAACCGCCATCATGGATTGGGGAGGAAACACCTATGCTCAACAAAACGATGTGTACACGGTGCTGGATGCCATCCCGCCCCGCATTGTGGTGAACCGCACCGTAGTACTGGCGCAGGCCGGCGAAGAGGTACTTTTCAGCATAGAGGCTTCTGACGTTTTTGCTGGTCTCAATGGGGACCCGTGGTGGGACTTTGGTGATGGTTCTGGTGGTGACGGATTCGTGGTATCGCACGCTTTCGAAACAGGAGTCTACGAGGTCATCGTGCATGCCATAGACTATGAACAGGAAACAACAGAAACGATCCTGGTTATTGTTGGCGACTCCCCCGTTACTCTTGACGAAGCGCCGGACATGAGCTTTGCGTTTGCGGAGATTCCTCCCGGCACTTTTGAGCTTACTGCAGACGAAGAGAACGTGACTAATATCAGCACTGCTGGATTTTTTGTTGGCAGCAATTTTTATGAAGTCCATTCCGACTTAAGCAACGGCGAATTCAATGTCACCATTACTTTTGCGTATGAAGATCTGAATGGCGATGGGATTGTTGATGATACTGCCATCAATGAATTGGAATTAGGCGTGTACTATCACGATGGCACTTCCTGGATTGCCGTTCCTAATCCGGTGCGTGACCCGGAAGCAAATACGATTTCTGTTATTGTCAATCATTTCACCCTGTTCACCCTCCTGGTTCCGGAGCCGCCAGCACCGCAAGAGAACACTGGCGGGGGAGGGGGTGGCAGTAGAAGGGCAAGACCTTCTGCTGGGGTTGTACCTGCAACAGAACCACCTCTAATCGTGACCAGTACACCAGCTCCGTTGCCTGCAGCAGAGGAAGAGCCAACAGCTCCAGCGACGGCCGAAGCTGCCGTGCCCCAGCCGGAGCAAGCTGCATCGACAGATGCGAATGAACTCTCGGGTGATCTACTCACCGGCGCAGCCACCATAGGCACGAACAGGAACAGTGGTAGGTATTGGGTGGGAGGCCTTCTGGCCGTTGTGGCAGCCCTGCTCGGTCTGTTGTTTTTCGCTCGATGGAGAAAAAGAAAGATGCCTGGTAAGAGCCCTAAAAAGTGATTCACCGGAAAAAGCCAGAAAACCCTGGGATTTGACCTGTGGATAGGCACGAGCAGGCGAGTTTTCGTTACTTCTTCAGTCTTTCTAGGAGAGGAATGGCGGTTGAGAGATACTTCTTTCCTTGATCAATAGCACCCGCCTACTTGCGAGTGTCAACCCATCTTTCTGCAGAAAGGGGTTCTCCTAAGTGTCCAAGTCTTTTCCCCCGTTTTTCAGCGAAACATTTATTAATGAATCATTGTTCATGAGCCCATGATCATTACGATTAGCAAAGGCCAGCAAATAACCATCCCTGCGGATGTACGTGATTTGTTGGGGCTTGACGTAGGAAGTAAAATAGAACTGGATGTAGAAGATGATAAAATTATTCTTCGGGCGGTTGGCGAAGACTTGGAAGAAGTTTTTCGAGAGACAGCACAGGTTAAACCCCGATACACATTAACTGCAAAGCAGATGGACGATTTGAATGAACAGGTATTTCGATGAATTTTATCGATAGTAATATTCTCGCCTATGCTTTTTACGAGAACAAGTTTCAGGAAAACTGCCGAAATATTATTCGAAAGGGCGGGCTCATCAATACTCTAATCTTAATTGAAGCTTTTAATATTATCGAATTGCAAACCAGCCGCGATATCGCCCAGAAAGCCATAAGAGGGCTGCTCAAATCAAACGTGCAGATTATTCCGGTAGATATCAACATTATTTTTGAAGCGTTGAAACGGTCGTCCCATCATCAACACCTAAAATTTCTGGACTTAGTCCATTACGCGACCGCTCAGCTTCATCAGTGCGACGCTATTCTCAGTTACGATCGCGATTTTGAGGGTTTGGATATCCTCCGGAAAGAACACTGAACGTGTTTAAAATGAGCGGCATCAACCCCCATTATAACAACTTCTTTCTCTTCAGAAATCTGGTAACTACGGAGATAAACAGCTTGAGGACGTCGATTTTCTTCAACTGTTCCGCGAATTCTTTTTCGCTTATTTTCCAGTACAGATGGACGAGGCGATTGCGGAAAACAGCAAAGTGCTGCAGCTCTTTAGATAGGGCTGGGGTGAGAATGTTCTTCTCTTCCAGTACTTGGAAAATTTCTCTATAGCTGTCTGCTCGGGGGAGCTTCAATCCTGAGACGAGGTGGTTGCCAATATTGATAACTTCTTCAACGGCGACATGTAATCGTCGTTCCAAAGCCGCTCTTCGGAGAGAATCAAGTTTGCCTTTGCTCAATTCTTTGATAGAGCCAAGGCTTTCTTCCAGCCGTTGGATCTGCAGAAGCACTTGCTCTTGATCAATACCCATAGGTACCATGTTTTATACGCTCCAGCATTTTCTGAAAGTACAGCCGCCGCAAAGGTGCCGTGTCATAGTAGGTACATTCTGCATGCGTCTCAAACTGAATTTTGGTTCGCAGATTTTTAGCATAGAGGCAGCGCCCTTTGAGCACACGATGGACAAGTGCAGGTGGCGCTTTCCGTAAATCAATAAGGTCCATAGCTTCTTCTGCAAAGATTTTTTGGAGATCGATAAGGAGTTGTATAACATCGATATCTTTGCTGGGGAAGTAGGCTACATCCACATCGCTTAACGGCCCGGGCTTACCCGTCGCATAAGAGCCAAAGACATAAAAGAGCTCTAAGCGATAGCGCTTGCAGATGTTTTTGATAGCGGGCTCTAGCTGTGAAACGTCGAGAGGCTTTCCTTTTCTGCTCATGAGAGTGCGAATGAAGCGCATGCTAAAAAGAAGGCAGTTTTGGTATATAAACTTCACTCTTTCTTCCTTTTCTTCGCTTCCTGCTTTATCTTTTCTTTGTAGAGGAAGAGAATTCTCTCGGCATCCATTTTTCCCGTCTTTTCTTTTACTTCATCAGCAATCAAGTGAAATAGATCATTGGCTTTTACAACAAAGTCCGCTTCCAGCAGCGCGGGATCGTTTTCTTCGAGAGACAGGTCAACGATAGCTTGCTTGGCATCCGCTCGGAGCTGAATGTTTTCCCATACCGCATCCCAGTTGCCGGCAAATTCCTTGACGCGAGCCGCCATTTCTTTGAGGATTATGGAGTTCCCGTTGCGCAGTTCATCGGTAATTTCCAGCTGATCCGTCTGCGGGTTATAGACCATCAAGTCCACAAAAGCCCTTTCGCGCAGCGGATCGTCTTCCCATTCTTTGCGCACTTCGGTAATGCGCAGGATGCGCTTGTATTTTTTCAGGCCGGAAATGACGGGATTGGTAATGACAATGATATCAATAGCTTTGAACGACGTTCTGGGCACGCCAATATCGTTGACGACGCGGTCAAAAACTCCGTAGGGGGAAGCGGCATGGATTGTTCCCGCTACGACGTTGGCTGCAGCGCCGACGCGCATGGCCTCAAATAACGCCAAGGCCTCTTTTGAGCGAACTTCTCCAACGATCAACGCAGAGTCTCCTAATCGTAAAGTCGAGCGAATGCCCGTGGCTGCTTCGACTTCCGTTCCCGGAGCAGACAATGCAGAAGCAACACGTAATGATTCGACGTTATAACCAAGCTTCCGTAAAGCCTCTTGCGGTAATTCAAACGTATCTTCGACGGTGACGATACGTAATTTACGCATGAGTTCGATGAGGAACGAGCCCAGTAACGACGTCTTTCCGCTGCTGCGTGTTCCGGCAATCAGAATCGTGGCATTGTTGTCGATCAGAAAGCTCAGCAGCCCGGCACAGAGGGGGTTCATGTACTTTATTTTTGGCTGCATGTACAATGGCAACGTCCACGGATAATCGCGATGGCGGCGGAATGAAAAAGCTAAGCCCGTCGGATTTAACGGTGCCGTTAGTGCTGCAACTCTGGAGCTGAAGCCCGGCACTTTTAACTCGGTATCCAGAATGGGATTCGCTTCATCTAACGGCCTGCCAGAGATGAGGCGCAGCTTGGTAGCCCAGCTTTCCACTTCCAGGCGCGTGGGATAAATGTTCGTCGCGCAATCGCCATAATCCTGATGGACAATGAACACGGGCAAAGTTCCGTTGGGCGAGTTAATATTCACATCCTGGATTTTCGGGTCAGCCAAGAGCAATTCAATTAAGCCAAAGCCGACGGTGTAGCGCAATAAAGCGCGAGCCAGCTGGTCGACTTTTTCTTCCGGCAGCTGCGTCCCTCGGTGCGCTAAGAGATCGTTTAGTAAGTCTTTGCCGATGGAGAAGAACACTTCCCGCATACGCTGCGGATCCACAAATTCTTCTCTGGTGGGCTTGTGCTCCGCCATGATGCGCTTGGCATTGTCCAGCAGCTCGTAAAGCTCTTCTTCGAAGAGGAATTCCGGCGGCGTGAGGTGATACATCACTTTAATATCGTCGTCAAACGTAAACATATTGACTTCGCAGCGGTCATTCTCTGCCGTAAATTCGTAGCTTTCGGCTAAATTGCCGTCGGGAAATTCGGTGATGAGCTTGGTGTACATGAAGTCCGGCCGCGTGGTGGGATGGAACAGCAGCGAGTAAATGCCCCGCTCTCCCGGCGTGTATTCTTTGAGATGGGGCAGCAGCACCGCAATGATTTTTAGCTGTTCCAGAAGAGTAAGCACTTCCAGCAGCACGGCAAGGAGCTGGTCCTGGGCGGCTGCCTGGCGGGCATCCACGACAATGTTCCGGCGCAGCTTTTCCTGGCGTTCCAGGCGTTTCAGGGCGACGTATGCGGCCAAAGGGTCTTCCTTCAGCTGCTGGGAAATAATTTTCTGAAAGACGGCATAACTGGCGCGGATGAATTGCTCGGATGCGGGATTAGCAACCAGCCGGGCATAGCGCAGGCGCTCTTCGTAATTGAGCTTGTGGTATGCTGCCGTCAGTTCAATGAGCAGCGCGGTTTGCCCATAGTCGTACTCATACTCCCGCTGCTGGGTAATGATGATGGTGGTAATGCCGCTATTTTCTAGCAGCAGGTCAACGATCTTGCTCATGCAGAGCGGGCTGTCTTCTATCGATGGTGGAAAGGTGCATTGCTCTGCCGAGATTTTCAAAATCTTGTTTTCCCCTTCGTGATAGGTTTCGGAGGAAAAGCAGGTGGACGCTGAGAGTACCATGCAAAGGAAGAAAGAGCAGGAGTATATTATATTTTCTTCTATTCCTCTCCCTACCTAAAAACTACTCTCAAGTGCTCCCATAAGTTTATTTAGCGTTTCTTCTTTAAAATGTGTGAGAGTAGGAGAGAACGGTTATCATGGCAGCCACATCCCCCAATGGAGCATCGCCGCAGGATTTTTCCCTGCCCCGGCTTTATGCCTGGCTCAAAGGTGTCGAAGGAAAAGTAAATACGCTGCTCCGGGAAATGGATCTGCTGAAGAATGATTTTATGAAAAAGATAGGGGGCCAGAAGCAGGATCTGGGCGCCCTCAATACTGAATTTCTCGACGTAAAGCATGAGCAGGAGCGCTTGTCGCAGAAAATGGATTTAGTGATTAATGAGCTGAAGCGCACCGCGGGGAAAGAAGAGCTCTTAGTGCTACAAAAATATATTGACCTCTGGAATCCGCTGCATTTTGCCACGCAGGGAGACGTGGAGCGCTTGGTGGAAGCGAAGCTTGCTGAGATGAAGCATGCATTACCGAAACCGGCACACTTGCCATCGCATACGCCAGCGCATCATGCTCCTCCTCCCCGGCAGCATCACGTTTCCGAGCATCATCGTCAGGCAGTTCATACCCTGCCTCCGCATCCGCAACGGCATCATAGTGCTAAAAAGCACCCTGCCGCTCCGGCGCATCATGCTTCTCACGCTACAAAACATCCGAAAAAGAGCAAAAAGCATAAATAATAGCAAATCTCATTAAGTATAGAACATTTCGGAGATTTGCTAGAATAGTAAATCACATATAAAAATTTAAAAAATTATTGGGATTTACTATAAAAAAAATTAGTAGGTGTAGAAGCATAAAGAGTGTTTCGAGTACGAAAAAGAGGGAAAAGATGGCAGAAGACTTGATTGCAGAAGTTCAACGGCTCCGGGCACAGGGATTGACGGATGCGGTTATTCTTGATGAATTGACACGCCGTGGCTATGGCTCGGAAGATGTTAATGCCGCAATTATGCAGGCGGATGCTGCAGCGCAGCCGGAAGAAGCGGCTCCAACGGGCGGTGAGTATCAGGGTGGCGAAAGTAGTGGATATCAATATCCTTCGTATCCGGCGGGGTATCCTGCTGCATCCGGAAGGGCTCCTACTGCTCCCGAGATGGGCACGTTTGAGCGCATGGAGGAAATTGCCGAAAGCCTTATCGATGAGAAGTGGGAAGCGCTGCTGAAAGAAGTCAAGAAAATTCTGGACTGGAAAGAAAAAGTGGAAGCGCAGCAGAAAGAGCTTGTCAGCAGCGTCAAGAAGCTGAAAGAAGACTTTACGGTTCTCCATCAGGGCGTTCTGGGGCGATTGGAAGAATATGATTCCCGCATGCAGGACGTGGGCACGGAACTGAAAGCCGTCGGGAAAGTGTTTAAGGATGTGGTGCCGGAATTTGTGGAGAATGTGAAAGAGCTTTCGGGACTGACGCAGAGAATGAAGAAGTGATTGTTTGTCTATGAAAAATAAATAGTAAGATTTAAATGTAAATGGTTTTTAATTGCCTAACATGATAAGATCTGCCACTAAGCGAAAAAGCCCGAACAGTTCCTGGAATCGATTATTGCGGGAGATACAGAATGCCAGAAAAGATCCTCGATTCATGAAAGAAGTACAGCGGTTCGTAAAAATAACGACTCGTTAAAAATTGTATCGTATTCTCAGATCAGAATATCTCCAGAAATTGGGGTTCCAGAGCCCGTCTTTGATGCAGAAGTGTTTGTAGGCTTTGAGGGCTGGCTTGCTCAGTAACGTTTTTTGGTCGTCAGAAATAACAATATCCAGGTGATAAAAGCTTGCGCAGGCCACAATAGTAAAGTCCACATCGATATTTGTTTTATCCCAGTTTCTAATGCCCCCCAATTCCCGATAGGTAGAGTAAAACTTCATCGCAATCCTGCGAATGTTTAGAGAGTCTTGAAAATACCGCCCCTGAGTAAGTTGATCATATAAGCTCAACACCACGTTTCGCCTGCTTAGTCTTCCTAATTTGCTCTCTTTTGGAACATCACGAAGCTCTTTTCGAATCGGCTGAAAACCATACACTTTGAATTGCGCGTCATCTTTTATTTTCGTGACAATGTGCTCAAACTTTTCTTCTTCAATGAGCTTCCCATAGATATTGGTATCAAAGATGACTCTTAACATACTCCTACTGGGAACAGGGTTTTTAATAAATGTTTATGCTAAAGTGTGCTTGTTCAATTCCAAAATTAGTTTACACTTTCTTTATAAATAAGCCATAGTCCACACCTTTGGGTGAGACTATGACAACATTAACTGAAAAAAAAGAAAGTGGATTATACAAC
>JAUYQE010000087.1 GCA_030695605.1 Nanobdellota archaeon | reverse complement strand
AAGATGCTGGGCTTTCAATCCGGGCTCTTGGCGGCCGCTGCGGATGTTGGTTACCTGAAACGGTTCGCCCGTCAGTGTAGAAAGTGCCAGTGCCACTCTGACCAAAGAACCGCCGCCTTCGAGATGGGAGCCGTCGAGAGTGATCATCAACGAGAGGAACGAGAAAGAGTATTCTTAAAGTTATGCGATAATTTCCTGCTCTTTTTCAAGAGCTTCAGCATACTGCCAACACAAGAACGTATTGAGTTCGATGATTTTTTTGACGACGGGGTTGTTCTCATTGATTTTGTAGAGGATAGTGCCGCCCATCTTTCTTGTGGAGATGACTACCCTATCCTGTTCCAGTTGGGGCCAAAACTTCTTGAGGGTTTGGAAATTAACTTGAGCATTCTTGGCAATTTCGGTGATGGGATAGTCGAAATCCCGGGAGTAGATTAAAAAATTGAGCACCCGAATTAATGGATAGTCCCCAAAAGTTCGCATAAATACTGATTGTTCTTCCATCGTACAACTAAAAGATGATAGTAACTTATATAATTTTTGGTATTGGTAGTTACATTTTTTGTAAAGATAACTTTTTTATAGTTTTGTCAATCGGTTCTTTTATTCATGGAAGAAGAGCAGTTAAAAGGATTCATCGTTAAGAAATTATTTCATCACGGATACATTGGGGGCAGGCATACCGCCATTGACAACCTGAAGAAGGGATTGCCTAGCCATGTGAGAGGTGAGATTAAAGAGGCCGCGAAGGCGCTCATTAAAGAAGGGATTCTTCTTCCTAAACAAACGGCTTACGGGCTTCACATCTCATTGAATCCTCGGAAGAAAGCAGAAATTAATGTATATGTGAAATAAAAAAGTGGCATTTTTTTCTCTTGCAAATTTCTCTACCACAGCCCTTTCCACTTCGCATATAGCAGCACAAAAATAAAAATAAGAACCAGCAAAATCAGCGTACGATGCGATGTTGCTCCTCGTGCCATAATCTTATTTTGACGCCAGTTTCCACACGGCTTTCAGACCCACAATGATGGCTCCGGGAACGACAAAGACCACTATGTTGCTGAGCGCCTGGCGCAGCCACGGGCCGACGAATGGAATCAACCCGAGATTGACGATGCCCGCGAGCATCAAAGCGATAGCTGCTATTAAGAACGGTACCGTTTCTTTGGCAGTGAGGTTGAACAATCCTACGATCAAGCCGAGAATGACTAACGTTGTTACTAAAGCCTGCGGTCCGATGTATGTTCTGAAGAAAGCCGCGATAATAGAAACCAGCAATCCGACAAAAAATGCATAATGCGCGATTTGGTGGAGCTCTAAGCTTCCCCGGGAACCTCTTTTATGTGCCATGACTATCACCTCTTGATAGTTCCCTATTAAAATAAAGAGATTTATAAATCATTCGGTCGGGGAACGGGAAAAGTTATATACGGAACGGCTTCTTTTCCCGTTGGAATGGCTTCCCCAAGCATTGAGCTGGTGGTTTTTGACCTCTATGACACTATTGTTTCTTTCCCGCGCAACGGGCCCAGCCCCTTTTTCCTGCTTTTTGATGATATGAGAATGACGCCCGAGGAAGCGAAAGACGCATACCATATTGCTCTGACGGAAAACTTCGATGATGTGGCGAGTTTTGTAAGAAAAATAAAACCGCAAGCCCGCACCCAATTTCCGCTACAGGATTATGAAAAGGCTATCGCTCAGGAAGTAGCGTCTACAACGCCGTATCCGGAAACAAAAGCAGTCTTGGAAGAGCTCCATGACCGAGGCCTGTCTTTAGGCATGATCTCCAATGCGGGAACCGCGTATAAAAAACCTTTTTTTGCGCTCGGTCTTGACCAGTATTTCGACCACATCATCTTTTCTTGCGATGTCGGCTTGCAAAAGCCGGACGTAAGAATTTATGAGCGGCTGTTGCGCTCGGCGGGAGTCGCTCCACCGCAGGCGCTGATGATCGGCAATAGACTGGACCGCGACGTTGATCCGCCGAGAGCTATCGGCATGCAGGCGGCGCTCTTGGATAGAAAAAATAAAAGCAGTTATTCGCCGAAGATGGAAACACTAGAAGGGGTGTTTGCGTATCTGTGATCCTCACGGTTTTGGCTGTATTCGTATTCCCCCCTATTCTATCGAGAACTTTCTCTTATACTCTCTTTAAATGATCTTCGGCATCCAGCAATTTTTGTTCGAGTTGCTGGCAGGCATCGATCACCGCTTGCTCATCAGTTTTGCTTAAAAATAACGTTTGCGCTCCGACATCCCATTTTGGGAAAGAATGCAGCGGAACTCTCTGTATATCGACCAGCACTTCCGGGACTGTTGGGCATTGCTGAGAAAGATCTTCAACAGAATAGACTCTAATAATCGCCGCTAAGGGGTTAAAGATGGTCGTAGGAACGTAGGTACGGATGCGCAGATCACCAGACATATGCCCTTCGTATAACCACATCCCTTCTCGTTCACCGAAGCAATCCGGGGGGAGTTCTTTCTCGCCGATCAGAAAAGTTTTTCTCTGGGCTTTCATGCTTTCGGCATGAGAAGATATGCATTTAAACATTATGTATAATAGCTTAAAATAAACCGCCCCGGGCCAGGTTCGAACTGGCGACCTTTCCCGAGCAAACCGCTTCACGGTGGCTGCTTAGCGAATAACAGCCGTGTGCTCCTCCACTAAGCTACCGGGGCATTGTTTTTGTTCCCTGTTCTTTCTTCTTTTATTTCTTTCCCTCGTGCGGCTTTATGCCGCACCCCGACTGCTCTATGGCAATGGGCTGCGAATGTCCACTACTTACCAGGGCAAGGAAATGCTTGGAAGTGTGTAGTTTTATAAAGATTTCTTCTTCCATCGCGCGATATGGACATCAGCAAAGGACTTCGCATTATTGATCTGGCCCTTTGGTGGGAAGCGGAAAAGCTGCTTCTTATCAACGACCTGCACATCGGCTATGAGGAAGCCTTGCAGCAGAAAGGCGTTCTGGTGCCCAGGTTTCAGCTCCGGGAAATCCAACAGATGCTCCAGCACATTTTCCAACAGGTACAGCCAGAAACACTGGTCATCAATGGTGACCTGAAGCATGAGTTTGGCCGCATCCTGCGGCAGGAATGGAAAGAGATTTTAGCTTTTTTTGACTTTCTTGCAGAACATACGAAGAAAATTATCATTGTCAAAGGGAATCATGATGTCATCATCGGCCCGCTGGCAGAACGGAAAGGCGTGGACGTCGTGAAAGAGCTTCGCCTTGGCGATACGCTCATTGTCCATGGCGACGCTTTAATCAAAACTGATGCGAAACGGCTCATCATCGGCCACGAGCATCCTGCCGTTACGCTGCGCGAGGGCAGCAAAAAGGAGAAATACAAATGCTTCCTGCGGGGGAAATGGAAACGGAAAGAGCTCATCGTCATGCCCAGCTTTAATCCGCTGCTCGAAGGCACGGATATTCTGAAAGAGCAGCTGCTCAGCCCCTTCTTGACGGCCATCAAGAGATTTGACGTGTTTATCGTGGGAAAAGAGAACGTATTTGCGTTTGGGAAGGCGGGGGAGTTTAAAGACAGAAACGTACTGTAGTGTTTTTCTACTTCTTCTTCTTTACTTTCTTTACCACCAGCCATCCTATGATGATAACCACCGCATACGGCAGCACGGCCACCAGCAGCTGCAGCACGCCATTCACGCTTTCTATCAGACTGGCCACCAATTCCGAGAATTTCACAAACACCACGCCCGCATACGCCGAGCGCTTTTCCGTTATCGTCACGGAGAGCGTCGAATAATCCACCTGCGTTCCCACGTTTTCCAGCTGCTCTTCCAGATATTTTATTCTTCGTTCCTGGTCAAAGATGCGGTCGTTCAATTCAATTTTTTCGGAAACCGTTGTGGCTTCGGCAAACATCTGTTGATACCGCCGCAAGCGCTCGCGCTCCGTCTCCAATTCAATCTGCACATCCGTAAATTGCTCGGTGATATCTTCAGCGCTTTCCTGAAAGAACTGGACGTCGCCGATTTGCCGGAGCTGCGCCGTAACGGCCGCATATTTGCTGGCTTCAACTTTGATATAGTAATTACCCGAGTAATAGGCTTTTCTTTCCGAGCCATATTTCTGGACATTTTCATTCAACAAGAACGCATCGGCAGCTCCAATAACATTTTTTAATTGGCTTTCTGTATCTTTGAAGGTTCCCTGCTCTACTTCTGTCGAAAGAGAAGCAGTCTTCGTGATTTTTCGATCTGTCGCTTCCGGCGCAAAGCCGCCGCCATCATAAATCGGCGAACCCATCTTGGTTCCCGCAATCTGGGCTTCTCCAAAAGACCGCTCAAAGCTGCCAACGCTGGACAACCCTTGCTGCAGGCCGCTTAAAGCCGGCACGAAGAAAACGACGAGAAGCACCAGCAGGATCAGCAGCCAGTTCTCTTTCAGTTTTTGGAATTGGTTTTTGAAGCTCACGACTCTCTCCTGAAGCAGACCTCTCTTTAAAAAGTTGTCGCAACATGACTGGGGATATTGTGTTTTCCTGCAATTAGAGAGATTAGAATTTATATAGCATAACAACATCTGAAAACATATGTCAATAACCGACTCACAAGTTTCTGATTGGTGGGAGCAGGCTAAAGCCGATTTGCAGGTTGCCCAAGACAATCTCTCCAAACATCCTTTTGTAACAGCTCAATTCTCCCAACAGGCTGTCGAGAAAGCGCTTAAAGCGTATCTCCTTCGGCTCGGGGAAAAAATTCCCCGTATTCATGATCTTACCCTTCTTTGCGAGTACGTTCATGCTCCTGCAAGAATTAAGAAAATTGCTGAAGTGTTAACGCCCACCTACCTTGTTTCTCGCTATCCCGGAGTAGCCCAGACCATTCCTGCACATTTTTATACCCAAGAACAGGGGTAAGAGTTTCTTCAGTTGGCGAAGGAGGCTTCACAATGGATTCAAGAAAAATTAAGCCGATAGTACTTTTCCTGAAGCGTGTCCAAAAAAAATATCAGCCCGAAAAAATAATCCTTTTTGGCTCTCAAGCAAAGGGGCATCCGAGAGCGGGAAGCGATTATGACATCATTGTCGTTTCCCCCCGCTTTAAGAAGATTCAGTTCTACGAGAGGATGGTGCAGCTCTACCACCTAAAAAGAGGGGTTTCCGTTCCCATGGATCTGATTGGTCTTACTCCTGAAGAGTTTAAAGAGAAGAAGCAGAGGAAAGGCGTTATCCAAGAAGCGGTTCGAGAAGGGATTGAGTTAGCAGTGTCGTAGAAATCCGATTTGGATAGTCAACACCCCAAGATAAGCTCTTGGAGCTTTCGGTGATATTCTTTCTGGGCAAAGTTATGTTTTGCGCCTTTGACGCTAATGAGCTTTGCGTTTTTGATTCGTTTACGAGCGTCTTTTACTCTTCTTAGCAACGCTTCCCCCTCTTTTTCTCCGATGATAAGAACGGTTTTACATCGTATCTCTTTAGCTAACGCCTTGAAAGAGAATCGTTGAAAGTCTTTCATCCTGCGTTTGCCAAAATAGTCCTTCCATGATTTTTTGAGAGTTCTCAGGTCTTCTTTGAAATAGGGGGATAGCGAGCAGAGAAAAAGCATCTTTGGCTTAATCTTTACTGCGGCAATAAGCGCAATCATGGCTCCGAAAGAAAAACCAAACAGTGCGACCTCATCGCTTTTATGGTGTTGGAGTTGGCTAAGAAATTGTTCCACATAATCACGCATCACTTTATGTTTCCAGGAAATTTTAACAGGGATCGTTTGAAACTGGTGAGCTTTGAAAAGCTTTATGACGTTCTGATACTCGGGAAGAGCGGTTTTTTGTCCAAATCCCGGGATGATATAAACAACTCTGCCCATTGTTCACCTCTGGCACGTCGTACAATACGATGTTCCTCTTCCTCCGATATATTCTTTTTTCAACGGATGCCCTTTTGGGCATTTTTCTCTTTGATAGACTTGCAAGTAGTGTTGAAAGCCGCCCGAGCCTTCGATATGCACATAATTCTCGACGGTTGTCCCATGCTTTTTGACTGCTAGCCGTAACACGCCGATGATTGCCGCATAAAGCTTCTTTACTTCTGCAGCAGAAAGCGTGCTGATCTTCCTGCGGGGATCGATGCGCGCCCGATAGAGCGCTTCCTGCGCATAAATGTTGCCGATGCCGGAGAGCAAAGCCTGGTCCATCAGCGCCATCTTTATCGTCGTTTTATTCCGCTTCTCTAGCAGTTTTCTGAAGACCGCCAGCGTAAATGCCGAAGATAGCACATCAATGCCTAATTTTGCCAGAGCTTTCCGGACAGTTTCTTTGGAGAGGAAGAGCTGCACCCGCCCGAAGCGCCGGATGTCATTGTAGCTCAGCAGAGAACCGTCGTGAAAAGAGAATGCTACTACCTCATACTTCTGTTCTTCTGCAGGGGAAGCCGCTCCTTTTAGATAATAATGAAAATGCCCGGTCATGCCCAGGCGGATGAGCACAAACCGCTCTTTCTCCAATTCTAGAATTATTGCTTTTCCTTTGCGGGAAACGCCGCTGATCTTTGCACTTTTTATGCCGGGCAGTCGGGCATCGGCAATTTTCCGGTCCCTCACCACCACCGAAGCGATCGCTTTTCCGACCACTTTCCGCCGCAATTGCTGCACGATGGTCTCGGCTTCCGGCAATTCGGGCATGGGTCAAAAGAACGCCACAAAGTATATAAAGTTTTATTCCCCTCACCATTCCGTGGAAAAAGAGGAGGATATTGTCATTGTGCTGCGGCGTTCCCGCAAAGCATTTCTCGTTGAATATGGCTGCGGCCTTTTCCTGTTGATCACTCTCGGCATCCTCGCCATTAAGGGCATTGCTATTCCGTCTGGATTTCGATCTTTTGTCTTTGGCTTTGCCTTTCTGGGCGTGGCCTATGCCGAGATTTCCCGCCAGCTCATTCGGTATATCATAACACCGGAAAAGCTCATCGTCGTGTTGGGCATTATCCGCCAGTTTAAGACGAACGTCTATTTCCGCCCGCTGGGCTTTGTTCCGGACATAAATCTACACCAAAATCGGCTGGAGCGCCTGCTGGGCTATGGGACCATTTTCGTTCGGGGAGGGGGGACAACCAACGCTTTCGAGCTGAAAGATATCAATGATCCGCAGTATATTATGGAACTGATTGAAAAGCTGATGGAAGATAACCGGGGGAGCATGGGTGGTATGGGAGGACCAGATGCCCCTCCGAAGAATAAGAAAAGTACCGTGATTGAGCTGGATTAGAAGTGCTGCTTCTTTCTCAAGCTCTTGGTGTTTATAGGTTTGCTCACCAAAAAGCTTATTAACGAAAGCTTCTCTATTTAATACCACATTATTACTATAAAAAAGAGGTATTTCCTATGTCTGGAGGACTCCCACCCGCACCGCATCACACCAGGATGTACTTGCTTCTCGGCACGATGCTCATCGGCGGGATTCTTTTTCTCTTGTTCATGAACGAAAAAGAGCAAGGGTTTAGTTTAACGAGCGCCGTGATCGGTGGGCTGAGGAACGATTCCCGGGATGTACAATTTGCAGAAGACCAGCAGCTCGACGAGATCCAATCTTCTCGGAAAGCCATTGATGTCGTTCTTTCTTTTGATCGGGTTCCTCCTGTTGACCAGGACATGAAAGCTGAAGTCTTGGAATTCCATTTTGCGGATTTAGCCAAGCGGATTACGGTAAACAAAGATGTGCTGGAAGTGAACAATGGCGGCAGTGTCGTGCTGCGGCTGGAAGACTATGCCGGGCGGCTGGGCTTTGATGCTGGGGATGCTTCGCTGGACGGCACGGCTCGGCGCATTGAGGTCAATGGCGTGGCTTTCTCGTCAAAAGACGGCTTGAGCATCTCTTTCCCGGCGATGGGGTATGAATCCTTATCGTTGCAGAATGCTGAGCTGGAAAGCCTGGAATTCCCTGCCGGCAATGGGCAGCTTTCGGTGGCAGAAAAATTAAGTTATCAGCTGAGCAATGACAAAGTCAGCCTCTATTCGTTCGTTGGTGATATGGGGCTGCGTATGGCGAATGGAACAGTAGTTTCCCTCGAAGGGACGGTCAAAGGCGTCCGGGCGGGCGGGGAATTGGATTTACGGGTGCAGTAGAAAATGCTTAAAGTGAATTTAAAGCCGACAGCACTGAAAACAATAGTTTCTTTAATTTTAGCGCCGGTCTTGGGATACTTGGTTTGGATATTTTTGTTGGGTGGTCTTGTTGTTTGTGAGGAAGGTCCTTGTCCTTCAGGAACCTTTGGCGGATTTGTTGGTGCAAGTTTAGTATCTTTTGCTTTGGTCTATGCTGTCTGGTCTCTGCTCCAAAAGAAATAGATTTCACTCTTTATACCGGAAACTTGTCACATCCCTTTTTTATTTATTCTTCCCTGCTATAACCAATAAAATCAATACCGCCCTTTCTCCTTCAACTCTTCTTTTTTCACCTGCCGGCGATAGTCCCCGTACTTATCTTCCGGCGAGAATTTCGGCGGCCGGGGCTGCAGGGTCGAACTGCCACAAGAAGGGCACTGCTCTTTGAGCGTGTACTTGCCGCAGGAGTCGCACTTTCTAATGTGGGGTGTCGCCATCTTTACTCTTTCTTCTCCCGTTCAAAAATGGCCGTAGACGATTTGTCTGTGAACTTTTCCAGCCGTTCCTGCACCCGAGCCAGCATCTTCTCGGCGGCTTTGTAATCTATATCTTCAATGGTGATCTTAAAGCGCCCGCCTCCTAGATAGAATATATGAATTGTTGGCGAGCTCTTCTCAAGGTCCGTGAGCAAAGCTTTTATCCGTTCCACGCCATCGCTGGCGTAGCTGTGCAGAGTGATTCCCCCCCGCAGCAGCACCTTGGGCGGCTTGAATTTTTCGAGAATAGCCGCGGTTAATTCCTGTGCCAGCTTCTTCTCGATGCCGAGCTTCTCTAGGTCTGCTTCGCCCGTCGCCACTTCTTTAAAGCAGGTATGCACATAGGGATATTCCTGCAAGACACTTTCTTGCAGCTTTTGATACAGCTCTTCGACGGGCTTGTTCAGCTTCTTAGCCAGATTCTTCAGCAGCTGTTCTGCTTTGAGCTCTTGCTTGATTTCATCCAGCTTTCCCCGCCGCTCCGAAGAATTCACCCGGCGTAAGCTGAGGTCGATGTGCCCTTTTTCCCGATCGATCCGCAGCACTTTGCAGACGATCTGCCGGTCGGGTGCTACATACTCGCGCAGATTGCGGATCCTTCCCGGGGCAATTTCCGAAATGTGGATCATCCCCTGCTTGTTTTCATACTCGAGCAGATCGACGAACACCGAATTGGGAAACATCTTGGTGACTTTGCAGAGCAGAATCTCATCCTGTTCCGGGAAGCCTTTTCGGGAGTAGAGCATGTTTTTTTTCTTCTTTATCTTCTTTAAAAATGTTTGCTCAGAGA
>JAUYQE010000082.1 GCA_030695605.1 Nanobdellota archaeon | reverse complement strand
ACCGGCCCCCGCGATGTATTGACTAAGAAAGCCGTCTTCTTCATCATTGCCAGTTCTTTGCTGCTGATGAGATGCTGCGTCGAAGGAAGCAGCGGCACGTGCAAAGTCACAAAATCAGATTGCTGCAGCAACTTACGCAGCGGCGTAAAGATTGCTTGGTACTTCCTCTCAAATTCTGGATTACGAATCACGTCGTAATAGAGTACTTTCATGCCCATCCCATGCACGCAGCGTTCCGCGACTCCCGAGCCGATGCGCCCTAAGCCGATGATGCCTAAGGTTTTTCCTTGGAGGCCGCTGCCGAGCAATAACGTGGGTGACCAGCCCGCATATCTTCCTGCTCTCGTAAATGCATCCGCTTCCCGCAAGCGCTTCGCCAGCGCCAGCAGCAGGGCAACGGTATGCTCCGCCACCGCTTCGCTGATCAGCTTTCCCGGCGTATTGGCGACGGGGATCCCTCTTTTCGTTGCATAAGCGACATCAATATTATCATAGCCGACGGCATAATTGGCAATGATTTTCAAGCGGGGATTGGCATCAATGATTTCTTTGTCGATTTTATCTGTCAGCAGGCAGAGGAGTATATCGCACCAGCGTACTTCTTCCAGAAGCTCTCTTCGGGGGATGGGCTGGTCTTTTGAGTAGATTTTTAGGTGGCACTGCTTCTGGAGAAGATGCAGGCTGCCGTCGGGAATGTGGCGGGTGAGGAAGACTTTGGTTTTGGTCATATTCGTTCACTTCCTTTTCATCCTCACTGCCATACGAACGGCCTTGACAATATCATTCGCCGTCAATCCAAACGCTTTCATTAATTCCTCCGGCTCGCCCGACTCGCCAAAGCGATCCTGCACGCCCACCCGCAGCACGGGAACCGGATAATGCGCAGATAAAAATTCAGCAACGGCTCCCCCCAATCCCCCGAACCATTGATGCTCTTCTGCCGTTACCACACATCCGGTTCGCCGCACCGCAGCCAGCAGCATCTTCTCATCCAGCGGCTTCACGGAATGGCAGTTCAGCACTTGACAATCAATATCTTTCTCCAACTTCTTCGCCGCAAGAAGCGCTTCATACAGCAAAGGCCCATTCGCTATAATCGTGCAATCTTTCCCGCTGCGAAACTCTTCTATCCGGCCGATGGAAAACGGCGTCTTCTCCGTCGTCAAAGAAGGATATTCAGCGCGGCCAAAGCGGATGTACACCGGTCCCGGAAAAGCAGCAGCTGCCAACGTCGCTTTCTCGCATTCTCTGTCATCGCAGGGAACGAGCACCGTCATGCCCGGCTGCAGGCGCATTAACGCCACATCTTCCAGCGCCTGATGCGTCGCTCCATCCGGCCCCACGGAAATGCCGGCATGTGCTCCGCCGATCTTCACGTTAATCTCCTTTCCCCGGCGAGACGCCCAGCTATTATAGCTGATCGTCGTTCGGATCTGCTCATTATTCCGGCCGGGGCTGAAGACCGCATACGAAGAAATGAAGGGAATCTTCCCGACTAACGCCATGCCTGCTGCCAGCGAAGCCATGTTCTGCTCAGCGACTCCCAGCTCGATGAAGCGCTCCGGGAATTTCTTCTGGAACCAATGGCTTCTGGTTGATTCCGCCAGATCCGCACACAGCACGACCACGTTCGGATATTTTTCTCCGGCTTTGATTAAGCCTTTGCCATAGCCGTCCCGCGTTTTGACGCGAGGAAGGTCTTTGGCATAAAGATTTGGTACCAGATATGCTTTTGGATTGATGCTTCCCATGATGCTTTCCTCGCGCTTTTCCGTCTTCGATATCTTCCGCACTCTTCCTTCTCTTCAAACCTATCCGTCTGAATCCGTTCCCTGCATGATTCTCTTCCGCCAGGCCTGCAGTTCCTGCAAAGCAACCTTCGCTTCTTCTTTCTTTGGCGGCTTGCCATGCCATTCCGGATCGTTTTCCATGAACGACACGCCTTTCCCCGGAATCGTATGAGCGATAATAATCGTCGGCTTTTCAAAAATGGCCTGCGCTTCATGGCAGGCATCAATAATCTCTTGGATATTATGCCCATCGACTTCCAGCACCTGCCAGTTGAACGCCCGATATTTATCCGCTAGCGGCTCCAAAGGCATGATGTCTTCCGTGTGCCCATCGATCTGGATATTGTTCCGGTCCATGATGGCTGTCAGATTATGCAGCTGGTTCTTCCCGGCAAACATCGCGGCTTCCCAGGTTTGCCCGCATTCCTGCTCGCCATCGCTCATCAGGCAATACACGCGATTTTTCTTCTTGTCCATCTGCAAGGCATACGCCACTCCCGCAGCTTGGCTTAATCCCGAGCCCAAAGGCCCGGAAGTTGTTTCAATGCCCGGCAATGCGGAACGATGGGGATGCCCCTGCAGGCGGGTGCCAAATTTTCGCAGCGTTTTCAATTCTGCCCGTGAAAAATATCCCCCATTAGCCATGGCTGCATACCGAACGGGGCAGATGTGGCCATTGCTGAGAATTAAGTAATCCCGTTCCGCCCATTCGGGATATTTTGGCGCATGCGTGAGCACATTGAAATACAGCGCGGTAAACACATCAGCCATGCCCAAAGGGCCGCCGCTATGCCCCGAGCCTGCTGCCACCAGAGAAGTGATAATATCCTGCCGGATAGTGTTTGCCAGCAGCTTCAGTTGCTGGAGATTGGTTATTCTCTTAAACGGCGTAATCTTCTTCATCTTCACCCTCTTTTGCGAACTATTCTTCCCTATTATTTTCCTCTTTATTTACTTTTCTTCTTTCACCGCTCAGCAAAACTCACAGACATTTTTGCTCTTCACGACGTTGAGCTTTTTCTTGCTTTTTTTTGCTGTCTTCTTTCCTTTCTTTGCCGCTTTTTTTGCCATGGTTTTTC
>JAUYQE010000080.1 GCA_030695605.1 Nanobdellota archaeon | reverse complement strand
GTCCAGGAAGCCCTGCGGACGGTAACGAATTGGATTATCCAGAAAGGCTCTTCTTTTTTGCTGAGCATCCCCCGCATTCTTCTGAATGTGTTTATCATGTTCTTCCTGCTATTTTATGGGCTGGTGCAGGGGAAAACAGTCGTTGGAACCATTTCCCATTACCTGCAAGTACATCCCCGGCGATATCAGTATGTCATTACGCGGCTGCGGGAGATTGTTCATGGCTTAATCTATGGCTACGTGCTGATTGCTCTCCTGCAGGGCGCTTTAGGCGCTTTAGGATTCTTTCTCTTCGGCGTGCCTTCTCCCCTCTTCTGGGGATTAGTCATGGCTATCTTAGCGCTGCTTCCGTTTCTGGGCACGGGTTTCGTCTGGATACCGGCTGCAGCTATCATCTTTTTGCAGGGCGTTTTTCAGAATGATAATACGCTTCTTCTGAAAGGTATTGGCTTGTTTGCGTATTCGTTTATTTTTGTTGGTCTTCTTGATAATATTCTCCGGCCCAAGCTGGTGAGCGGGAAAGCAAAAGTGCATCCGGCTTTGATTCTTTTGGGGGTCTTTGGTGGCGTTTTACTTTTTGGCCCGCTGGGCGTGCTGCTCGGACCATTGTTGCTGTCCCTCACGGCAGTTCTTCTGGAAACGATTGTGGGAAGAGAAGACGGTCAATCGTAGTAGTGTCAAAAAGAGAATATATGGACCTGCCCGGACTTTCTGTTAAGCAACCTACTTTGCTCATTCGTGGGGTTTCCGAAGGAACACCCCACTTGAGGAACTTGCATAGATTGCTTGCTATTCGAACCGGGGACCTCCTGACGGCCAGCAATCTAGGCAAGTTAGGCGGGTTACTCCGTTGCACTTCGTAACCTACCGCGCATATCTTCACGCAGAATAAGAACTGGACCTGCCCGGATTCGAACCGGGGACCTCCCGCGAGTCAGGCGGACGTCCTAACCACTAGACCACAGGTCCACAGTGTTTGGAAGAAGTGACTATTTTAAATATCTTTGTAGGAAAATTTGTCGTGGGGCTGAGCGTAAGCGAATGCCCCACTAGAGAGAATTTCCATCAACGCTTTTGCGAACAAAGTGAGCCAAAAGGGTTGTGAGGCAAAAAGCTTATATCCCTTTAAAAACTTTGTTCTTGGGGTATGCATCTCAATCATGATCCGCTGTGGTGGCGCTTCTTTCCCAGAAAGGAGCTCACGCAGGTGTACCTGTCGACGGCCATCCGCTCTTTTGCGCTGTCCTTGCTGAGCCTGTTTGTTCCGCTCTATTTTTACGTCGAGCTGCAGTATCCACTTGCCCAGACACTGTTGTTTTACATCTATTTCGCTTTGGCTTTAGGGATCGCTTCTCCCTTTGCTGCGGCTTTTGCTGCGCGCTATGGCATGAAGCATTCTGTGATGGTTAGTGTGCCCCTCTATCTCGGCTTCATCTTTTTGCTCTACCGCCTGCCTTTTTCACTCGTGCCGCTTTTTGTGCTCGGCATGTTATCAGGAGTAGCAATAGCATTCTACTGGATAGGCATGCATCTGGTTTTTGTGAAAGCAAGTGATCATCAGCATCGCGGTGAAGAAGTCAGCTTGCAGATGGTCTTTTCTATCCTGGCTTCCCTTCTGGGCCCCCTGCTCGGCGGCTTTCTGATCGTGGCTTTTGGGTTTCCCGTTGTTTTTGCGGCGTCATCATTCTTTCTGCTGCTTTCTGCCGTCGTGCTGTTCTCGAGCAAAGAGAAGCACGTTCCGTATCATTTTTCCTGGCGCTCTTTGCTGCAGCGGAGCGATTGGCGCAATGCACTTTTTTTTATTTCGCAAGGATCACGGGCAACGGCGGAAGGGACCATTTGGCCGTTGTTCATCTTTTTTATCCTTGGGAATTACTTTTCTCTGGGGGTGGTCGGCTCGATCCTGTCCGGGGTTAGTGCGCTCGTCATCTGGTTCATGGGCAGGTACAGCGATCATACCAGCAAGCGAAAAATCATCTGGCTGGCGACGGGCTTTGAATCTATTTCCTGGTTTTTACGGGCTTTAGTCAGAACAACGCTCCACGTTTTTGGCGTGACTATTTTTGGAGCGCTGACGTTGGGCTTTCTGGCTGCTCCTTTAGGTGCTTTGGTGTATGATAAAGGGCAGCGGCATGCTGCGGCCTATTTCGTGCAGCGGGAAATGTTTATTTCCTTAGGGAGGATTCTGGTGCTGCTGCTGGTTTTGCTGACGGACAACCTTGCTGGCGGCTTGATTTTTAATGGGTTTGCAAATCTAGCGACGCTGTTGTTTTAATTTTTTTTCTAACTGTTCACATTCTCTTTTTTTCCAAGAACATTTTTTCCCCACAAACTATATAAGCCCAGCCCTCCTCCTATTCTAAGAGAAATAATACCAATAGGTGACCAGATGGACCGTTCTGCCTTGCTGAAAGAATTTGGATTTGTAACAGAAGACGGCGAACAGAAAGAAGAAGAGACTGAAGTTCTGGATGCACAATATACCAAAACCGGATTTCCACAGCCCCTCCAAGCCTTTCGCCTGTCCTGGGAAGTGTACGACCTCAGCCTGGAAGAGCCCTATTTCTGGATTCTGGATGTACTGAAAGAAAGTTTTCCCGTCATCGAAAAGCTGGAAGATGCTTTCGCTGCCGCGGAAAATTCCGCTTTTTTTGGAGTTTCCCAGCAGCGGTTGGCTGCCCAGCAGGACCGCGTGTCCCAGTTCCTGGCCACGGCAGGAAAGATGATCAAAGAGCTGTTCCAGATGGTGCGCGAGCTGCGCATTTTAGATGAACGGCTTACCTATTATGAAGAAGCGGCAGCGGAGTTGCCCAAGCCGATAGCTGAACGGAAGAAAAGTGCGGAAATAACGCTGAAAGGCATTTTCATTGATCTCGTGCAAGGCGGTGGAAAAAGCCCCGGATCGGTGTATGGCATGGCCCGGGAGTTAGAGTTCATCACCTTGCCGGACTTGTTCTTTGACACGCCCCCTTTTCGGGGCGAGCCGGAACTGGACACCTATGTCAAAAATCTGGATGAGACTTTTAACCGGAATTTGGTCCGCGTGCTGCAGCGGCATCTCCGGCAGTTTATCGAGTGGAAGCAGCGCACGCACAAAGAGCATGCGACGAGAAAGCGCTTCATGCTCAAATACCTGAAGCAGCATTTTGAGATCATCAAGATGTACATCACCTGGGTGAAGCCGTATCTGAGCCATGTCGGCAAATTGACGCTGAAAGAAAAATCTCTGGAATCCGCCGATCTGGTTGCGGCTTTTGAAGGCAGCATGCTGGACATCGAGATTCTGGCGCGCAAGGAAGAAAAAGTTGATGACGAGAATACCGTGAACAGCTGCCTGCTCGTTTCATTTGCGTACCGCACCCGGCCGGAGCTGAAAGTGCAGCAGGAAGGCTATCAACGAGGGCCGGT
>JAUYQE010000076.1 GCA_030695605.1 Nanobdellota archaeon | reverse complement strand
CAGCTGCTGAAAGAGGGCATTGGGAAGATTGCCAAAGCTTTTGCCGGAAAGCCGGTCTGGGTGCGCTGTTCGGATATCCGTACGGACGAATATCGCAATCTGCAGGGTGGCGATAAAGAGCCGAAGGAAACCGATCCCATGATTGGCTGGCATGGCATCCGCCGTTTATTGGATGAGCCAGAAATCTTACGGGCGGAGTTTCAAGCCATCCGCGAGCTGCATTATGCGGGGATGAAAAATGTCGGTGTGATGCTGCCTTTTGTCATTCGGGCTGAGGAAGTAAAAGAGGCCAAGAAGATCATGCGAGATGTCGGCTTAGAACCTTGCAAAGCCATCGAGTTTGGGGTGATGGTCGAAACGCCTGCGGCTTGCGGGGTTATCGAAGAGCTTTGTCGGGAAGGCCTGAGCTTTGTTTCCTTTGGCACCAACGATTTGACGCAATTGACCTTAGGCATCGATAGGAATAATGAGAACATTGCGCCGCTCTTCGACGAAATGCATCCCGCGGTTCTCGGGGAAATAGCTAAAGTCATTAAGACTTGCAAAAAATATCACGTAAAAACATCGATTTGCGGGCAGGCCGGTTCACGGCCCGAAATGGCGGAGTTCTTGGTGCATCAGGGAGTGGATTCCATTTCCGCGAACGTGGATGCGATTGACGAAATAAGGAGAGTGGTGGCGAGGACGGAAAGGAAAGTGCTGCTGGAGAAAAGGACGGGAAAATGATGAGCAGCAGGAAAGATAGCCCGCTCTTTTACTATTTCGGCCTTTGGCGTGGCAAGAGAATCTTTACGCTCAGTGATCCTATTTTTATTGCGCATGACTTTGCGATTCTTGACTTCGACATGCTCAAATTAAAAGAATATTTGCAGGAACGTCAGTTAAACGGAGATGAAATTGTGGAAGAGTTTGGACAAAAGCGTGGCCTTCTTTTTGGTGCTGCTGCAACGGAGAATAAAGCTGCTCAATTTCTTTCCCAAGGGAAATTCCTTTCACCATCCGCGATAGGGGGTCCGTTCACCGTTTATTTTCTCGACAATAAGGAACTTGTACTCCTAAAAATGAATAAGCACTTCACCGCCTTTGGTGCTGTCCGTAAAGAAGTATGGAACCTTCTCAAGCCCCTGGGGCTCATTTCAGAAACGGAGTTTAAAGAACAGGCTAAAGAATGGCAAGAAAAAGAAGAGGATTGTTCCATCTGCGAGCGCACTTCTTTTGCCCTAGAGACCAAGCGTGTGAAAGTGTTTGTTGGTCGGTATTACTCTCTTTTTGTGGGGATTAAGATGAACAATTATGCCCAGCTTAAGAAGAAATGTCAAGCGATATATAAAACGCCAAAAAACTGAACTACTTGCTTGGCCGTTTTTTCTTTCCCATCGGTATCCTTAGAATGTTCTTACATCCCAAACAAGAAATAACCACTTTTCCTTGTCGGGTTCGGATGCGGGCATTGGCGCCAGGCCGCAGATACGCCAAACAGTGCTTGCAGAATTGCCGCTTGAGTTCTCTCGGGATCGGCATCCTCGCTTTCATGGCAATTTTTCTGGCTAAGATTATATAACGGTTAGAAAGCTCCGGATGCGTAGAAAACATTACATCGGCTTGCTGGAACAGCTTCCTGATACGTTCCTGGGCGATGTGTTTCTGCTGGGTTTTGGAGAATATTGGCTTGGGCATACGTCGAAAAAGAACAATAACACATATAAACTTTCTTCTCTTCAAAGCTCCCATGCCCCGAGGAAGGCCGCCGCAAAGCGAAATCCGCAAGAACGTCATAGAGCTGCTTTTCCAGATGAAGAAAGGCTATGGCTATCAGATCGCTAAATTCTATAACGAGATTTTTCCGCAGGTCACGCAGCGGAGCATTTATTACCATCTGCGAAAAGGCGTGCAGCTGAAAGAATTCGTGGTGCATAAAATTGAAGAAGAACGGGGCGATTTCTCGTGGGGCAGTATTGCGGAAAAGATTTATTATAGCGTGGGGCCGCAGGCGCAACCGAAGGGTGATTCACGCGTAGCAGCTTTCCTTACCCAATGGCAGAAACCGAATTTGAAAGAAAAGTTTACGCGCTTTGTCGGAAAATTCCGGAAGGAAAAGTCACTACCTATAAATCCATAGCGGAAGCCTTGGGGACAAAAGCGTACCGGGCGGTTGGGCAGGCATTGAAAAAGAATCCGTATGCGCCGCAAGTGCCATGCCATCGCGTTATCGCTACGGATGGGTCGCTGGGGGGCTATTGCGGAGAGCGGAGCGGTGCAGCTTTTAAGAGCCTATCCCGTTAGGCGTTTAGCAGCATCAGGTCGAACGCTTTCGAATTCAACAGCTGGGGCGTCGCGAGGGGTTGCTCCCTACGGGAACGCAGCCCCATCGTCTTCACCAGCGATGCGTTCGAAGCTGCTAAACGCCGTATCTCAGTTCCCTATTGGGATAGGCTCTAAGAAGAAAATTGCCCTGCTTCGGGCGGAAGGCCTTATGATCACCGGGCAAAAAGTTGACGTACAGAAATACTTCTGGAGCTATCATCATGGAAGAACTTGACGTTGTCGTTATCGGTGCAGGCGTAATAGGATTAGCTTGTGCTGCAACGTTGGCAGAACGCGGGCGGGATGTATATGTATTTGAGAAAAATCCTTCTTTCGGGCAGGAGACCAGCTCGAGAAACAGTGAAGTTATTCATGCGGGTTTGTACTGTCCGAAAGACTGGCTGAAAACAAGGCTGTGCTGCGAAGGCCGAGAAATGCTGTACGAGCTTGCTGCGAAATATGATCTCCCGCATCAAAAAATAGGCAAGCTGCTGATTGCAACGCGTGAAGAAGAGAGCAGCCAGCTTGAAAAGATAGCCAAACGGGGAGCAGAGAATGGCGTTCCCGGTTTGCAGCTTCTCGACCGTTCTGAGATTCAGAAAAGAGAGCCAAACATTACTGCTGGTGCTGCGCTCTCCTCGCCGGAAAGCGGCATTATCAGCGCCCATGAACTGATGCAGCATTTTGTAGCTCGACTCGCCTCTTTTTCCGCTGCCAAGCCTTTATTTTACAATACGGAAGTTGTAGCCATCACTCCTCTGGCTTCTCGGTATGCGCTCACTTTTCGAGAAAAGAATGGCGATCTCTCTTCGGTCATGGCGCGTAACATCATCAATGCCGCGGGTTTATATGCCGATAGGATTGCTGAACTGGTGGGCGTTTCCTGGCATGACTCTCCTACAATGTGGATAGAAAAGATCGGCTATCATCAGCATTTCTGGAAAAGTGACTATTTTCGCATCCATCCCCGGCATCGGGGAAAAGTGCAGCATTTAGTCTATCCGCTTCCTTCCCATGGGGGCTTAGGCATTCATCTGACTCTGGAGCTGGATGGCAGCATGAAACTGGGGCCGGATGCGACGTATCTGCCAGAGAAGGATGTTGATTACGCTGTCGATGAAAGAAAGAAAGAATTATTTTTTCAAGCCGCACACCAGTATCTGCCGTTTCTTTCTCTGGACGACCTTTCTGCAGACCAAGCCGGAATACGGCCGCGCCTCTATAAGCCAGGAGAGCCACAGAGAGATTTCATCATTCAGGAAGAAAGCGCCCGGGGCTTGCCCGGCTTTGTGAATCTGCTGGGCATCGAATCGCCCGGTTTAACGGCCGCACCGGCGATTGGAAAGTATGTGGCAGAGATGGTGGAAGAGA
>JAUYQE010000073.1 GCA_030695605.1 Nanobdellota archaeon | reverse complement strand
TCTCGTTGCTGGTGGGAGCCATCGGCATCATGAACTCGCTCTATACGAGCGTGCTGGAACGGACCAAAGATATTGGCATCATGAAAGCGATCGGAGCACGAAACCGGGACATTCTGGAGATCTTCCTGATGGAGTCCGGATTAATTGGCTTAGTCGGCGGCATCTTGGGAACAGCTTTGGGAATGGGCATTGCGCTCGCTATCGGCCCGCTCTCGAAACACGCGGGATTCTTACTGACGATAAACATAGAAGTATCGGTGCTGCTCTTCGGGCTGGCTTTTGCATTTATTCTCGGCGTTCTTTCCGGCATTTTACCGGCATGGCAAGCGTCAAGACTGAAGCCGGTGGACGCGTTACGGTATGAGTAAAGAGAAGAAACAAAAAATGACTCTTGTTACCAGCAACACCAGCAAGAAATTCTACATCGGCAGATCGTACCGCTTCATCACATACTTCCCGTCCCCATCCTTAAAGATGACGGCCTGCTCATGCTGCTGCCTTCTTTCGAGATAGAGCAGGGGAAAGACTTGTTTTTCCTGGCCATACTTGTTAACCGTGTCTTCACTATCAAGATCGACAATGCGAAAGCCATGCTCTCGGGCAAGAACCAGAAGAGCATCCAAAGATGCCTCTTCCAGTAAGTTGTCGTCAGCGAGATACAGGACACACATGAAATAGGAAAAAGAGTGCGTGCTTATAAGATTATTTCCGGAGAAAGTTGAAGAGAGAGAATTTTCAAAAAGATAGGGGCGTACTGTTTACCGTTTTGCAAGAATACAACAACCAAAGATTTAGCTCTTCTTCCGAAACTGCTCGGGAGAGATGCCCAGCGTCCTCAATTTATAATTCAGCTGATTCCGCGTAAGGCCTAAATGCTTGGCCGTTTGGAACACATTCCCCTCTTTTTCCTGCAAGGCTCGTTCAATATCCGCACGCTCCGGAACTTTCGGGCGGAATTGTTCAGCCTGCAGCCCCGCAGCAGAAAGCTGCTCATAAAGAAAATTTCTTCCCACGCCTAATTCCTGCGCAGCTCTGCGCACATTTCCCTTATTTTCCACTAACAGTTCTTCCAGTTTTTTCTTCTGCTCTTCCGGCAATAGGGCGCTCCATTCGGCAGCTATTTTTTTCTGCTCTTCTCGAGAGCCGAGATCCTGCAGCACCTGCTCCAACTGGTCAAAGCGGAACTCCGGCCGCTCCAGCGTATCGTCATTGATAAAGTGCCAGGCATGCCAAATGTTCTTGTTCGCCGGATGCCCTAAGGGGGCAACGTTAGAAAACGTTACTATAGGTCCGTACAGCGACGGCTTCACACCCAAATGCTCTGAATAATCATTCGGCCCCTGCAGCGGCGGGTTGATCGTTATCGCCGTCCCATTGGCATAGGCGGCATAGCACTGATGGATGTGGCCTGCATAAAATTCATCGAAGCCGACGCCTTTCGCCAGCAGCTGGTCCAAGGTCCGTGGCATGGCATTCTTTCCCCCTTGCGGCTCGTGATAGAATCCCAGCTTTTTTCCAGTCCGCCGTTTTTCCCCGGCAAACAGCACTTCCTCATCGGCAATGCCGCCCTGCCCACCAAACTTATGGCCGGTGCCATCAGAAAGAATAAAATCAATCTTCTTCTCACGATCCGCAGCCCGAAAGATGTCGGCAAGGCGGCTGGCTTCATCCGCTCCTTCCTGAGAGCGGGGATGATTCCCAGAGATCAAAATGGCCCGCTGCAGCCCAATCTGTTCTACAAGCTCTTCAATATAAGGGCGAATTATTTCATACTGCCTTTCCAAGTTAGGAACGGCATTCTGGGCCATCGCATCTGAAAATTCTCCAATAATATGGTCCAGAATCTTTGCCAGCTCCTCCGGCGGAACTGCCGCTTTTAGGTTCTGGGCCTGCAAATATTCTGCTGCCTCTTTCCGCAGCTGCGGCAAAGGCTTGCCAAAGAATTTCCGGTCCGTGCCCGTATGCGGCAGTACCCCGTCCGGCATTTCGGTAAGAATGATATCGTCAAGCTTGCCGGCGTAGCGTTCCCGAAGGTAATTGAGCGATCGGGCAGTCCGCTCATAATTGGTGGGCGTCCCGGAAAAATTAGCGGCGCCGAAATGCGCATCTCCCATAGTTGCCCGCAGCTTCAGGGTTCTGGAGCAGAGCAGCCGGAGCTGTTCTTCCGCTGCAGTATAGGCAGCGCTACCTTTTTCTGCTTTCGCCACTTCCCGTTTCTGGTCCGCAATGCGCATCAGGGAAGATGTGTCAATAAACTCGTAGAGCTCGGAGCCGTCTTCCAAGACCGTCTGCAAGACTGCGCCTGCACCATGTACGTGCTGCGCAAAACGCTTCAATCCCCAGGTTTTGTTCATGTGCTTGTCATAGAAGCGCAGCAGCTTGTCCGTGGATTGGAAAACGGGCAATGTCATCACGGTAGTCAACTCCGGATCCTGGCGGTACGAACCGTCCAGAAGCTTAAACTCAGGAGCAACATTCATCCGGGTAACGGCGAAGCCGCCGGACCCATGGACCGCAACAATGGTTTTGGGGACTAGATGCTCCGTTTCATACGTTACTTTCTCCAGCACTTTCCGCCAGAGGACTTCTCTTTGGGCATCGCTCAGGCCGTAGAGCGTGGTAGCGGTGCTCCGGAAGCGGGTATTGTGAATAACCAGAATATCGCCATACTGCACCACTTCAGCTTCTTCCAGGACATCCTCTTTGCCGTCGCCAAATGCCAAGCTCTGCACTTTTGCCGAGCCGCTGATATGTGTCGTTATTCTTTCCCGCAGCGCTGCGGGGAAAGCACCGAGGATATCTTCGGTGTATTTGTCTTTGACATCTTTGTAAATCCACTCGGCTTCGATGGGGCTGATATGGGACCGCTTTGTAAATATGGTAATGGCATCTCCCTGCTCGATCTGGCGTGCCAAAGAATCAACATCTTCTTCTAATGAAGTGATATGTTTCTGCAGCTTTACCGCTTCTTTTCGCACCGCTTTTAATTCTTCACTACAACGGTCTGCTGCCTGTTTCTTGTCTTCATAAAGCCGGGTAAAAGAAGCCTCATCACGCACGTCCCGCAAGCGGCGGAGCAACTCCTCACGCTGTCCTTTTGTGTCAATGCTTTGTAATAGCGTATCCATCTCTTCCTGAAGAATTCCCTGCAAAAACTTGGCAATGTCGGGACTCTGCGACTTCAAATGGGACCGTACCCGAGGATTAAGAGCAGTCATTACTTTATACTCCTGCTGGCTGCGATTGGAGCGCTCTTCCAGGGAATGTGCCTGCTTGGCATACTGCTCCTCTTTCTTTTCCTCCTCTTCTAAAGTTTCTTTTCGCCCCTTCAGGTATTTCCTGGCTTCTTTTGCCAGGCGATTGACTTTCAGCTCTTCTTCATAGCGCTGATTAAACTTATCTTCTTCTCCCATACAGTAATCAATGTGGCCGATTTCCAGCCCATCCAGCAGGGTTTCCAATTGATGCCGGGAAAATTGCCTGCAATCATCCCACGTGTTTATTTTATTTGCCAGCCACTTCTCACGATACTCAGCAAAACGGGCTGCTTCTTTTTCTCCCAGCACATGCTCCAGAATCTGCTCGATGCGTGCGGTTGCCGGGGTGCTTTCTTTCTTTGAATCGGCACCAAGCATGCGCATCCGTTCGGCATTCGTCACGCTGTACAACGGTGGAAACTCTGGGAACAAGCCGCCGCCGATCACTAAAGAATCAATTTCTGTTTGATAGCCATTTTGGCGTAAATAGGTATTCAGCCCTTCCGCAAGGCGCTCATCGTATAGGCGGGTGCCAAAAGCTAACTCACCTAAATAGAGGCGTGTTGTAGCCGTGCCTTCGTAGCCCGTCAGTTCCCGAAAAATCTGCAGCAAAGACTTGTTGGCATTTTCTACGAGTACCATCGGATCACCTCACCCCGCCCGGCGTTATTGAAAAGTCCGCCACCAGCTTTAGGGCGAGCTCTTTCGAAAGGTAAATCAAGTGCGTCGCGGGGGGAAGCCCCATTCGGGGACGCAGCATCATCGAGATTGGAAGCGAGGAGCGAGCAGCTGGTGGCGGCTGAGCAGAGCGAAGTTTTCAATAACGCCCCACCCCCGAACCTGTTTTCAAGATGAAGCTTCCGAAAATCCCGCTTGAAAAAAAGTATTGTGAACTGCATAATAGAAAACATAAAAAAGAGCGTGAACACCAGCAGATAAGAAATGGGAAACAATGAGGAACCGGGCCTAGCGTAGCCTTCCTGCATCTTCCACCCCCTGGTTTCTCATCTGCATCACTCTTAACCAAAAGAGAAGGTGTTTTCCTATATAAACTTTCTGAGAAGGGAGTATATAGGATGGGTGAATCGCTCACACGAGCGAATCCGTGCCCGGAGAAAAAGACTTTCCACCACTCCTGATTTTTCCACCCCGTCTGAGAATTCACAAGCTTCTTAAGCTGATTTTTAAATAAAAAAACCATGTGTGGCATCGCCGGCTATATCGGAGAACAGCCAGCCGGAGCACTGCTTCTCAATGCTATCCGCCAGCTGGAATACCGCGGCTATGATTCCGTAGGCATTGCCACGATTCATGGCGGAACACTGCACGTCCGCAAAGGCGTCGGCAAAGTCAGTGATGTGAATGCTGCTTTGCGCTTCGCAGAAATGGCCGGCACGCTGGGCATTTCCCATACCCGCTGGAGCACCCATGGCAAGCCCTGCCAGGAAAATGCCCATCCGTTCGTTGATGAACGCCAGGAGTTCGCACTGGTACACAATGGCATTATAGAAAATTATCTGGAGCTGAAAGAAAAGCTGCGGAAAGAAGGCGTATCATTTTCCTCGGAAACCGATTCTGAAGTTATCGTGCATCTGATTGCCAGAAACTATCGCCACCAGCATGAAAGCGAAAGACGCAGCATCAAAGAAGCCGTTCTCAAAACCCTCCAGGAACTCCAAGGCGCTTATGCCTTCTGTGTCCTCCACCAGGCGTCGCAGGAGATTATTGCCGTCAGAAACGGCAGCCCCCTCGTTATCGGCCTGGGAGAACGGGAAAACTTTCTGGCTTCAGATGTTTCCGCGCTCATCCAGCACACCAAGCGCGTCATCTACGTGAATGACTTCGAGCTGGCCCGCGTGACCAAAGATGCCGTCGAGCTTTTCTCCTTTCACGGCGAAAAGCACCCACTGCACGTCAAAGACATCAAATGGGACCTCGAGCAAGCCCAGAAGCAGGGCTACAAGCATTTCATGCTCAAGGAAATCTTTGAACAGCCGGAGGTTATTGCCGAAAGCCTGCGCACACCGCACAGTGCTTTTGCACCGTTTGTTCCTCTTTCTTTTGCTTCTGAGCCATCTACGTTCACCACCCAATCTGCACGCCGCTATAAGCACATCACGATCGTCGCCTGCGGCACGGCCAGCTATGCCGGGCTGCTGGGCAAATATCTCCTGGAGAGAATTTCTGGGATTCCCGCCGTGAACGAAATTGCGTCCGAATTCCGCTACCGGGATCCGCTGCTGGAAAACAATTCGCTGGTCATTGCCATTTCGCAGAGCGGAGAAACAGCGGATACGCTCGCAGCCATACGGCTGGCTAAAGAGAAAGGCGCCAGAACGCTAGGCATCATTAATGTCGTCGATAGCACCATTGCCCGGGAAGTTGCTGATGTGCTCTATACCCGGGCTGGGCCGGAGATTGGAGTAGCATCAACCAAAGCATTTACCGCACAGCTTGTTACCCTCTACCAGCTGGCTTTTGCCCTGGCAGGAAAGAAGAGCGACCTGCCTTTCGACATTATCGAAAACGTAAAGAAAACTCTTGCCCTGAACGAGCACATCAAGCAGCTGGCTCAGAAATACTATCACTCCCAGAATTTTCTGTACATCGGCAGAAACACCAACTTCCCCCTAGCTTTAGAAGGGGCGCTCAAGCTGAAAGAGATCTCCTACATCCATGCTGAGGCCTATCCAGCCGGCGAACTGAAGCATGGGCCGATCGCTTTAGTCTCGGAAGAAATGCCGACAATAGCTATCTGTCCGCAGGACGCTGTATACCAGAAGACGCTCAGCAACATCGAAGAAATTAAAGCCCGCAATGGAAAAGTCATTGCTATCGGAACGGAAGGCGACACAACTCTGCAGAAGCTCTGCGACGACGTTATTTTCGTGCCAAAAGTGGACGAGATTTTTTATCCGCTAGTTTTAGCGATCCCGCTGCAGCTGTTTGCGTACCATATTGCGGACATCAAAGAGTGCGATGTGGACCAGCCCAGGAATTTGGCAAAGTCAGTTACTGTGGAGTGAATTTTTGGTTGGAAAAGTAGTGGCTGAAAGCTTTTGTGAGTGAATAGGGTGATGGTGGAATAAAGAAAGAAAAAAGAAAAAATAACAAATTTAGTTGCAGGGACTAATCTTTCTAAATAGTTTTCCTGCAGAATCAACACAGGCATAAGCGTTCCCAGTACCAGCTAAACTATTTGCCGATAACGATCCCTCGATGACGACTATCTTAGCATCGGAAGTTAACAGTAAAGCGCTTGTGCTTCCTGCTGTTGTAGAAACAGTTTTACCACTAAGTCTGACGCTACCTGCTGATAAAGACCCATCCACACCAAGGTTTCCTTGTACATTAACTACTTTAGTGTCAGACATCAATATCAAATTGCTGGTACTCCCAACTTTCGTAGAAACAGTTTTAGCAACCTCACAGACACCATCGGCATCACAGGAATTAGCCTTGAACTCTGTCGTCACGGCTTTCCCCGCCAGCCCTCCTTCAGAAGGTCCTGATGTACAGGAAACTACTAACAATAAAATAACCAGTACACCCGCAACTAAAAAAATCATCTTTTTTTTCATAAACAACACCTCTTTTCTTCGATAAAATGTTACAACGATGAAGAAATGCTCTACTAATTTATATAATT
>JAUYQE010000050.1 GCA_030695605.1 Nanobdellota archaeon | reverse complement strand
TTCCCAGTTCTCCCTTCTACAATCAGCTTTCGAATGGGAATCAGCGCATCGGTAAAAGCCACTTCCGTTATTTCGCCGGCGGCCAGCTGTATCGTCTGTTGGGCAGAACCCGTGGCCACTTCCGGAAGCTCTTCAACAAGTTCAGGAACTTCTTCTACTGTGGGCTCAGGGTTCTCGTCAGTAACTGCTGCCGTTGTTAAAGAGCGGGGAGTTTCTTCCGGAACGGGTTCGGGAGCACTCTCCGTCTCTGAACTTGCAGAACTGCTACTGCCGCCCGAAGAACCAGAGCTTCCTGACGAGCTAGAAGAATTATTGGCAGTGGAATTATCGCCGCTATTGTTCTCATCACTGCTTCCGTCGCTGTTCGAAGAGTTGTCACTAGACGAATTATCCTCCGGCAGCCCGGTTTGGTTGCTCACGTTCAGAGCCAGCGTCGTGAAGTTATACACTCCGTCCGTCCGGCAATTGCTCAGGTCGTCGCAAGCGGTGAGATTGTAAAAGTAAAGTGTAGAAGAGTTGAGCTGCGTGAGCAAGAACGTCTGTGTTGGAGCAAAAGAGACGTTTACTGCTGCAAAGCTTTCCTGGACTGCCGACCAGTATACAATACTCGCACTGGCCAGTTCATCCAGTGAAAAAGTGATGGTGCTGGCATTTTCCGTCGCATTGGCCTGCACCGTGCTGATCATCGGGCTGGTTTTATCAACGGTAAAATTGATTGCTGTACTCTGATTTTCCTGTCCGGTTGTATCATTGACGAACGCCGTTACTGAATGATCACCATCGCTCAAGAGCAGCATGTCCAGAAAGGCGTTCCACGCCCCATTGTCCAAAGAAGAGGCAAAGAATGTTATATTCAGAGTTTCATTCGCTGCATTCGAAGACGCATTTGTAATCACAAAGCGGACGCTGGAAACGGGCTGAGACGTATTCACCGTGGCATTTAAAGCGATAATCACTCTGCCAAACCGAGAATTGTTGAGCGGGGAGATGAGCTGGAGGGATAACGACGTGGGGACGGGTGAAGAATTATTTTCTGAGCTGTTCCCGGAACTGTTTCCTGCAAGCTGGAGCATCCGTAAGCTGGTCTTTCCTGTAGTCCCGACAGCATCGCTTCCGTACACCTGATACGCATGCAGCCCTTCCCCGAGTACGGAAAGATTGACGGAGAACCGTTTCAGTTCCTCATCAACCGTTAGCATCGTGGTATTCTGCACTGTCCCATTGGGATACTGCCATTCCACTATTGCCATCTGCAGCGGAACATCAGCAGTTACAGCGACGGTTATCATTGCAGTGGTACTCGACCCATTGGTACCATTCAGCTCAGTAGTGCTATTCAGCATCGTGCCGTTCTGCGGTGTTTCTGCGGTGAAATTGAGGTAGGGCTGCATCGCGGCAAGTAACGCAATGCGAGAGAAGGTTGTACCCGTACTGCTATCAGCGATGGGAACGCCGGTAAGGCGGAGTTTCGTTGCCAGTTGCTCAGGAGTTGGCACTATTCCGTACGCCAAGCGCCAGTACTGTCGCAGTAGCGCAATGGTCCCAGAAACATGGGGCGTGCTCATGGAGGTCCCAAAAGCATCCCTAAAACCCGAGGAAGCACACAATTGACAACCGCCACTTGGAACAGTTGACTTAATATTATCGCCTCCCGGAGCAGCCAGAATCTCGGGAAAATTTTGATGCCAAGAGGCAAAGTCAGCAAGGGCATCATTGTCATCGGATGCCGTGACTTTTATAGCGTTTTTAACACAGGCCGGACCGGCTATACCCCCTGCACCACTATTTCCCGTGGCAGCAACAACACTGATGTTTTTTCCTACTGCGGCATTGATAACTTGAGCATAAGAGATAAAACTATCATCTGCATCGCAAGAGGAGCTATATTGCCCGCCCCCCAAACTTATGCTAATGGCTGAGATACTATAAAGAGAAGCATTGTAAATACACCAATCCATCCCGGCCAGAACATCCGCATCAGCACAGGCACCCTGAGAATTACAGACTTTTACCGCAGCAATCTTTGCTCCCGGAGCAACTCCCCGATACGTTGCATCTGTCGAAGCCACAATGCCCGCAACATGCGTCCCATGCCCGTGGTCATCCATCGGGTCAGCATCATCATTCACAAAATCATAGCCGCCAAGTACCTTGATTCCTAACGAGCCCCCTAAGGCGGAATGAGTGTAATCGACGCCTGTATCGATGATACAAACCGTTTCCCCCGCTCCGGTGATATTCATGCCATTCACCTGCACATGCCAAACAGCTGGGGCAGTGATAAGCGGAACTGAGTCGTCCAGGAAAATATGCTTCACGCCATTAAGAACCACTTTCTCGACCGCAGGATTCTTAGCCAATTCCTCCAGGCCGGCTTCCGTAACCGTTCCGGCAAAGGCGGGCAGGGCAGCATATTGCTGCTCGACGGTAAATTCTTTTTCCTGAATAGTAAAGCCAAACCGCTTTTTCTCTTCCGGGCTTAAGGTCTCCAATACTGCTGCTTGCTGCTCTTGCACCGCTTGCGCATCAGAAGAAGCACTTTCTTTCAGGACGACGATGACCGAGGCTTCCCCTTCTTCGGCAACAGCTTCCAGAACGCGCTCATCAAAGACGCTTTCAGCACTGCCGTCATTCTCTGCTGCTAGTCCTGCTGCTGATCCTCCCATGGGAACTCCCAAAACTGCCCCGGTAATACTGCCACCGGTGAGAAATACCGCGCTGCTGAGGCCGAGCACGAAGAGAAGCACCGCTACAAACATCCACACTTCTCTTTTTTCGTACGCCAGAGGATACATTGCTTTATTGTTCCGTTTCATTGATTTTTCCCTATCAGGTCAACAGTATGCCCTTTGGTGAGCGCAACAGCAGGGACGCAAAGCCTTCACCCATGCTGAAGGAAAAGCTGGAAAAAACACCAGAGAAAAGCTCAAAAAAGCCCACTTCCTGGCGATATTCCACATAATCCACGCTTTCCAGGCCGTGCACGTTTTTCAGATATGCTTCAACAGCAGTTTTATCGCCAAGCTCGTCCACCAAGCCCAGGGAAAGCGCTTCGACGCCCAGGAAAAATTCTCCTGTTGCGAGGGTTTCAACGGCTTCAGTGCTGAGTTTTCTGTTTTTAGCAATTTCCTCTTTGAAAAAGCTATGGATGGTATTGAGCTTGCTTTGAAAAATATCTTTCTCTTCAGCCTGCAGCTTGCGGTACGGCACACCCATGTCTTTGTACTTGCCTGCTGTGAGCTGCTCATAGCCCACACCATAGTCTTCCATCAGGCCGCTGAACTCCAGATAGGACGAAATAACCCCAATACTCCCCGTAATGGACATTCTGTTGGCAACGATATGATCCGCAGCTGATGCTACCCAATAGCCGCCGGAAGCGCCCACTTCTCGGATCAGGGCGATGACGGGCTTTTCTGCTTTCTTTATCGCAGCGGCAATTTCATCAGAAGCAACGGCAGAGCCGCCCGGCGAGTTTATTTCCAGAACAATAGCTTTTACTTGCGGATTTTCTTCTGCTTCCGCAACAAACTGGATGATGTCGGCGGAGGAAACCGTCACTTCACCCAGCATTTTCCCGCCATTGGACGTGATAACGCCTTCCAGAGGAATAAGCGCCACATTGCCGAACTTGGAGCTGTCGAAGAGGCTGAAGCTGAGCGGAAGGAGAATAAATAGGACCACGAAAGCGGCAACAACGGTAAGAATGATAGGAATGGCTTTACTGCGCCGTTCTTCCCTCTTTTTCATTGTTAATTAAGAGATTCAGAAAAATATATAAATGTTTAGCTTGGCGGCACGCTGAGGAATACGAAAGCCGGCGCCGCAGCGAGTTCTAGCCGGTTCTTCTCCTGATTAAGTCTACTAAACGTCATCTATAAATATAAGCTCTCCTTTCTCTGTTCTGAGAGGTGATTAAAATGATTATTTGTGAACTGTGTGAATCACATAATGTAGCGAAAAAAGGGATGAGGCACAATGCTTCTGGCTCAAAGCAAAAGTTTTTTTGCCATAATTGTAAAAAATGGTATGTCCATGATGACGGGTTTAAGAGAATGAGAACAAAACCAGCTCACATCGTTCGTGCTCTGCACGAATATGGTGATGGCGCATCACTCAAAAAAGTAAGAGAGCATCTCCGACAGCATGACAATGTTAAAGTTACACGATGGGCAATTAGAAAATGGGTGGTTAAATATTCCGCTCTTCTAAAAAAAACGAGCAGAAACTCGGTACTCCAAAGATTAAGGGGCGCATCCATTTCGATGAAAAGTACACCAGAGTAAAAGATCATTGGGAATATCGGCTGACTGCTATTGACAGCAAAACTAAATTTGTTCTTGCTGAAATTGTCGTCGTAGAAAGAACATTGGAAGCGTGTGCTGCTTTTCTCCAGCAAATTAAAAAATGGTGCTATGCGCAGATGCTGGAACAGTACAAGAAAGAATCACAAAAGCCCGTGAAAAAAAGAAAGTTAATCATTTTTGTGTCTGATAAATTTGGAAATTACAAAACTGCATGGAAAAAATTATTTTACAGAATTACCAAAATGAATTTTGGTGTTCCCATTGCCTGTAAGAAATTTGGAGTGAAGCATAATAACAATGCTGTTGAAAGACACAATCGAGAACTGAGCAGAAGATTTGATGCTCTGAATGTGTTTCAAACACATGAGGGAGCGCAGGCGACCTCAACACTGTGCAAGGTACTGCATAATTATGTCAATCCGCACAGTATGCTTCATGGAAGAACTCCAGCACAGTGTGCAGAATTAGCTTTGCCGCTGGGAACAAACAGATTACTGGATCTCATACAAATTGCTAAAAATGCGGAGATGACTATAAGTTGACTTAATCTGTTTTTCTGTGGGGCACCAACCTCTATTTCTCATCGAGAAAAAGGGGGGCACGTTTAAAAAATACGTTTTTCTTTCCAAGAGAAATCTAGAATTAACAACCAATTTTGTTAAGATATGAGAAAGAAATGACCGAGAAAGT